>JAJXVI010000253.1 GCA_021782195.1 bacterium
CAGTGGTGCCTTCGTCCCTCGCGACTGGGTCGAGGTCTACACCGGACCTGACGGATGGGTCGCACTCGATCCGACATCTGGCGAGAGTGGAACGCTTGGAGCCACGCACGTGCAACTCTGGAACGAAGGAAGCCTCACGACGCTTGGCGTGAAGGTGCTCTCCTACCACCCCCACCCTCCAGCCCAGGTGCCCTTCTTCAATCAAGAACTGACCTGGCCCGTGGGGGAGCGACGGGTCTACCAGATTCTGCACGGTGGCAAGCAGATCGGTCAGGAAATCGCCCAGGTCGTTGGCCTGACGACCATCGACGGGCACGATGCCTACAAGATGACGTTTACCACCGACTACCTGCGTGATGGCAAACACTATTTTGCGACTGCGCAACTTCTGACACATCCAGACGCACTGCCGATCTCGCTTGACGTGCAGTCAGACAACAATGGCGACAAGTCCTCGCACGAGTTTGCGTTTGCACCCGGCGTGGTCCGCGAGACGTTTGGCTCGGGTGACACTGCACGCGTCCAAGAGACGCCTGTTTCGATTGGCGTGTACGCGAACGATCCGCACCTTCTATCCATCGACGCGCTGGTCATCGGCCAGCTCCCTCACCCGCGGATCGGAACGCACGCCAGTGTGACCCTTTATGACCCGATACACCACACCCTTCAGACGCTTGCAATTCAGGTGAGTGCCTCGTCTAAAATCGGCGTGGGTGGGGGCAAGGGCAAGGTCATGGAGCAGCGTGACACCTGGCGATGTGAAACCACGAGCGGGGTCAGTTTCTTCGTAGACAAGCGCACTTCGCAGGTGGTGCGAATTGAACGCCCGGCTGACGACACGGTTCTACAACTCGTCAAGAGCAGTACAAAACTATGACCTCCAAAACCGCCTGGCGGTCACATCGAGGCCTCACCTTTCCGGGGCTTTGTTTCTCGACGGTTCTCGCGTCTCACCCTGCCCCGAGTTTTCTCAGGGGGGTGAGCGTGAATGGGTGAGGGGAGGACGGGCGAGGAGAAGGCGGAGGGACTGGTCGGGGTGGTCGTCGCCACTCGGTTCCGGCTGTGTGAAAGACTCGGAGACTGGTCAGTCTGGAGCGCATACACGGCGAAGGACATGGAAAGCGGTCAGGAGGTCACGGTGAAGGTCCTGCGCCCGGAGGTCTGTGGCGAACCCGAGGTGGTCGCGCGGTTTCTCAAGCAGGCTGAGGACGGGTTCAAGCTCGAACATCCGAACATTGTCCACAGCCTGGCGATAGGAAGCGAGGGCGGGCGTCACTTTCTCATCACCGAGCACGTGGTGGGCAAGAATCTGCGCGAATGGTTCGCTGACTCCGGGCGCGATTTCAATGCGCTGCGGGAAAAATTGAAGACCATCTGCGATGCGCTGATGTACGCGCACGCGTCCGGAATCTTCCACCGTTCCCTGCGCCCCGAGAGCATGCTGGTGGATGCCGTGGACGTGGTGCGCATCAGTGACTTTGGCTTTGCCCGTCGTCTGGAAGGGCAGACCCGGCGTGGACCGAGCGATTCGAGCAGCGTTGCCTACATTACTCCCGAGCAGGCGCGTGGACAGCGCGGAGACGCTCGGAGCGATCTATATTCGCTCGGGGTCGTGCTGTACGAGCTTGTGGCCGGTCGGGTTCCGTTCTGGTCTCCGGACCCTGTGAGGGTCGTCTTCATGCATCTTCACGAGACACCGGTGCGCCCGCGTCATATCAATCCGCGCGTACCTCTCTGGGCCGAGCACGTGATCATGAAGCTCCTGGCGAAGGATCCCGGACAGCGTTATCAGTCGATTCGTGAGGTTCGCGAGGAGCTCGCACGTCTCGAACATCGCTCGGAGGGTGCCTTCATCGAACTTGACACCACCGATTCGGCGCTTGCACGTCGTTCTATCGGTGGGGCGTCACTGGTGGGTCGGGAAACTGAGGAGGAGGCGCTTCGCCAGTTGATGGAGCGTGCCGCTCAGGGCACGGGCGCGGTGTGTCTCGTGCACGGGCCGACGGGCATCGGCAAGACGCGGTTGCTGAGTGAACTCGCCAGTTACGGTCACCTTCTTGACTTCGTGACTTTGTGGGGTGAAGGAGGAGGCGCGGAACACAGCCCGTTCGGGCCTTTTGTGGCGATGATCCGTGACTATCTGCGGCGCATGGACCTGCGCGTTCGCGACGTTGTCCCTCACGATCCGGGGATGATGCTTGACTCCCTGCTGGAAGGCCGGGTCGAGCATATGCTGGCAACCGATCCTGTCGGACAGCGCGATCGTTGCATCGACCTCATGGTCGACCTGTTTCGGCGCGTCTCTGAGAGTCAGCCTCTTTTTCTGGTTCTTGAATCCATTGACCGCATGGATACGGCTTCTCTTCGCCTTGTTCGTCGTCTGGCGGAACTGGTCGACGGCGCCCACATGCTCGTCGCACTGAGCTGGCGGGATTGTATCGTCGTGCCCGGCCTGAACGCTGCCGATACGGTTCTCGGGCGCCTGGGACTCGTCGAGACGGCCGCACCTTCGCAGAGAACATCTGCTCGGGCGCGTGATGGCGAACGCCGTTCTGCTGCCGACGCTGCGCAGGTCGAGGCTGGGGACGGTCTGGAGATGACGTTCGAAGCTTCACGTCTGGTTGCTGAGCTGCGTGCGTCGCTGCTGGCGTCTCAGAAGGGCGAGGGGGCGAGTTCCTGTTCGGTCGTGGAGATGACGTTGCCGTCTCTCTCGGTTGATGCCACGCGCGCCATGCTCTCTGCACTCGGCGGTGCGCGCGAGGTTGCGGACGTCCTCCTCTCTGCGTTCGTGGAGGCTTCGGCTGGCGTCCCCCTCTACATTGAGGAAATGCTCGCCCTGCTTGTGCGCAGTCGTTCGATCGAGGTGGTTGAGGACCGTCTCGGGGTTGTCTCCGCATCTGCTCGAGGGACGACCGGGATTCCCGAGACGCTTTCCGCCACGCGTGGCCTGCACGCGCTTTTTGCGCGTCGCGTGGGTACGTTGCCGGCACAGGTCTCGACGTTGCTCACGGTTGCCGCGTGCATGGGGAACATCTTCGACTTTGAAGTGCTTTTGAAGGTCTCGAGTCGTCCCCAGGAGGAGATTATCAGCATCCTTCAGTGGGCGCTGCGCAATCAACTTGTTGAAGAAGAGTGGGGATCGTCCCGCCAGACATTTCGCTTCCGACACGACGTCATTCGCGAAGCTCTTTGCGGAACACTGGATGTGCGCTCCCGGCGCCGCATGCATCTGCTGATCGGGGGGGCAACCGAGGATGCCATGGGGTCTCGCCTGCGTGACGTCTACGAACTCCTGAGCGACCAGTTCGAGGCTTCGGATCAGTTCGAGAAAGCCGTGGAATACGCGAGCCTCGGTGCCGATCGCTTCTACTCACTCGGGGAACGGGAACTGGCTGCGCGGTTGTATGCGAAGGCCTGCTCCGTTGCGCGTCGCCTCGATGGCCTGGCCGGAGCGCGCGTCGTCCTCTGGTGCATGCGCGTGTCGGAACTTCTGGACGATCTTGGCGAGCCTGCTGCGGCCAGAAGATGCGCCGAACACGCGCTCTCACTGGCCAGTGCGGCCGGCGACGTGAACGCGCAGGCCTCGGTCCGGCGTCTCATCGAACAGATCGATGGCGGCGGAAGGAGCCGGCCGGGTACCTGACCGGGCGCAATTGTCACCTGCGGGCAGGATTCAATCTGCAGGAATGCGCGGCCCGGCGTGCGAAACCACGCCGGGCCCGTTTCTTTTTTCCGCAGACCGCGGGCCGGGCAATCCTGTCTGGAGGTGGCTTCGATGCAGTTACGTACGCTTCCACGAGTGGCGTGTGCCATGGTGCTCGTAGGGTCTCTGGGAATGGCGGTTGGCTGCCAGAGTTCAAACGGCGGAGGGGCGCCTGCCGTCTCGCCATCGGTTGTGGCCGCTTCTCCGGCTGCATTGCCACCGACAATGTCCCCGGGCGTCGGATCTGCGGGTGTTCCTCCTCCGCCATCCTCACCGGCGGCACAGCCCCCCCCGGGGGCTCCCCCCGCGTCCCCCGTCTCGGCGGAACCCGGCGCGGCAGCGAGCGGGGAACCGTCCGCGACCACCGCTCCCGAAGGCGGGTCGTCACCGGCTGTTTCTCCCGCAGGGGCTCCTTCGGCCTCACCTGCAGCCACACAGAAACCTTCGCTCAAGGAACGCATCCTGCACCATCTGCCAATTCATCGACACGACCACTGAGCTCGAGTGCGCGTGGTGAGTGCAGTGCCGTATGTCCTATATTCACCACGCGTTGCCCGTGGGGGGCGCCGAGGGGCGTGATCGCTCTCGTCACCAGGTTTCTTTTTGCCGGGATCGTGGTGGACCGGAATGTGGATAACGCGACGTCAGGGGGAAATGGACGCCTGCGCCGGGTTGGCGAACAGTCCCGCAATCAGGATCGTGACGGATCGTCTCTGCTCAGGGGGAATGTTGAAGGTGGCTTCGATGCTTGTGGCCAGCGTTGCGATGTCGACCGGTCCAGAGATTTCTGACAGCGGCATTCGACCCACCGTCGCGAGGGGATAGGGGGGCAGCACGTCACGAACCGCCAGACTCGACAGTGCGCGTGCGGCGGCCGTTGCCACCTGGGGGTCGTTGTCGAGCAGACGCAGCAGCACGTACGTAAACGCTGCCCTCTGTTCGTCGTTGCCAGCCACGAGCTCTGAGCTCATGAGAAGCACGGCGCATCTTTTCACGTCGACGTCGTCAGATTCCGCAGCGGCCATCAGTCGGTCAAGAAGAAGTTCGTCGAATGCAGGCCGGTCGCACACGGTGGCCGTCGCCTCGCAGAGTGATCGAATCGTGGCCAGGGATGCCAGTTCCAGTAGAGAGGGTGAGTGCAACACCTCGGCAAACGGCGGGGCCAGCCAGATGGCCCCCTCGCTTCCACGGAGATCCTCGATAAGATCGTGGTGGGCCAGGGAGTCAATGATGCCGTGCAGGAGGCTGCGCGTGGCGCG
>JAJXVI010000254.1 GCA_021782195.1 bacterium
ACGGCGCCGGGGCCCTGGATCGCGCCGGTGCCGGCGAGCACCCCCCCGCTGATCGACAGGTGCTGCTGGTTGCTCATGTTGCCGCCGACGAGCTCCAGCCGGCCTGCCGTCTGGCCGAAGCTCGCGCCGACCGTGAGGGCGAGTGGGTGGTTGCCACGGCGCTTACCGACCTGCTCCGCCGCGTGCAGAACGAGGTGCTGTCCGGACTGGAGTCGCTCGAGGATCCGACAGTGATTCGCAACATTCGACGCTGTTTGGACAGCGCTGACCGCCAGGCTCGGAGTGGTGCCATGGAGGCGCTATCGAACGTTCGTGAGCGTCTCCTGGCGCGTGGCCTCCTGTTGTTGCTTGAAGACGGCGTTCGGGAGCGCCTGCAGGGGTCGTTACGCTGGCGGGGCCTTGAGAAACTGCCCTCGTACGCGCAGGCGCTGGAAGCGGCGTCGGGCCATCCGGATCGGTGGTTTCGCGCGGCGGTGGCGCTTGGGGTTCGGGAATCGGCGCCGGGTGGGGTGGGCCTGGAATGCGGACAGGCCGAGGAGTATGCGGTCATGAAGAATCTGCTGGTGCTGAAACGAGTGCCGCTGTTTGCACAGATGACACTTGAGCAACTGGAAAGCATCCGTCGGGTCGCCACCGAGATCAGCTACTTCCAGGGGGAGATCATTTTTCGCGAACACGACGTGGGCGACCGGATGTATCTCATTGTGGAAGGGCGGGTAAGCGTCGTCAAGAACCTGGGCACGGGCCGAGAGGTCGTGCTGGCCACATTGAAGGAATCTGATTACTTCGGGGAAATGGCCCTGCTTGACAACGAACCGCGGAGTGCTGCCATTCGAGTGGAGCAGGCCACGCGACTGCTCGCGCTCAGTGGAGACCAGTTGCGTGACCTTGTGGGGCAGAAGCCTGACATCGCGTTCGAGATTTTCAAGGTGCTCTCGTTCCGGTTGCGCCGTGCTGACGAGAGGCTGTCTGACCTGTGCCGCGAGATCGGGAGCCTGCGACAGGAAGTGGAAGCCCCCGTTGCTGAAATGAAGAGCGAGGCGCCACCTTCTTGAGACGCCGTGGGGTGGAGCGTTGCAGGAAGACGGTGCCTTCGGCGCGGTGAGGTGACGGGCGCGCGTTCAGTCCATGCGCTTCCATGCCCGGGGAGCGAGTTCGCGTGCTTTCGCGTGGATCTCGCTGGCGTCCAGGGTGAGCAGGCGACCGTTCTCCATCAGGGGGCTGCCGGCGACGATGGTTGAGCGCACCGGTGCACCCGAGACGCCAAAGAAGAGGTGGCCGAGGAAGTTGTCGTCGGTCAGAGGGGTCGGGGGATCGTAGTCGACGACGATGACGTCGCCGGCGGCGCCCGGTTCAAGGACACCCGTCTTCACGTTGAAAGTCTGCTCGACGAGGCTTGCGTTCTGGCGGAACAGGATGTCATACATCTGACCCAGATCGAGTGTGCGAGGATCTTGCGTGGCTGCTCTCTGGGCGAAGCACAATGCCCTCATCTCTGCGGTCATGTCGGCGGTCATGCCGTCACTGCCCAGGGCGACGCGTACCCCGCTTGCCAGCAGTCGAGGCAGAGGGGCGGTCCCCACTGCATTGTTCATGTTCGATTGCGGATTGTGCAGAACCCAGGATCCGCGCTCTGCCAGGAGCGCGTGTTCTTCCTCGTCGAGATGCACGCAGTGCGCCAGCAGTGCCGGCCGATCGAGCAGGCCGGCACGGTGGAGGCGTGCCACGGGACGGGCGCCGTACGCGCGCACGCTTGTCTCCACGTCGACGTCTGCCTCCGCGACGTGCACGTGAACGGGGGCGTGGAAGGAATCGCAGACTGCCGCGCTGGCAGCCAGCGTGTCATCGTGAACTGTAAACGAGGCGTGCAGGCCGAATGCGGCGCGGAGCATGGATTGCAGAGGGGAGGGGAGTGACCGGCACCGTTCGAGGAAGCGCCTGTTCTCGGTGACTCCCTGACCGGCGATGGCACGACCGTCACGGTCGGAAACCTCGTAGCACAGGCACGCTCTTACTCCCGCCAGCGTGGTGGCCTCGGCAATCAGGTCAAGGGACCCCTCGACGCAGTGAGGGCTGGCGTGATGATCGAAAATCGTGGTCGTGCCTTTACGAACGCAGTCGAGCAGGCCGAGAAGGGCGCTGTATCGCACGTCGGGGGCCAGCAGGCCCCGATCGAGGCGCCACCAGACGCGTTCCAGGATCTCTTTGAAGTTGGCAGGAGGAGGTCCCTGAAACGGCATGCCGCGCGCGAAGGCGCCGTAGAAATGTGTATGGGCGTTGATGAAGCCAGGCATGATAAGCCCACCGTGTGCGTCGATGTAGCGCGCACCTGCGTAGCGGCCCACCAGGGCTGCGACGTCATTGACTTCAACGATTAGACCGTCGCGGATGGCAACCGCGGCGTGTGGAATCACGCGATTGCGATCGCCCAGGGTCAGCACGGTTCCATTTCCCACCAGTAGTTCGCTCATGATTGCTCCGAGGTGCGATGTAAGTGCGTTTCAGGACAGCAGCAATGCTGACTCTTGGTGGAGATGGATCCGGTCTCCTGCCGTCCCGACGCGGTGTGTTCCCACGAGCGCGCGTTGCAGGCTATTCCTCTCTGGCGCTTACGCTGTTCGCAAGAGCGCGGATGCGCGGTTTGCGGGAGGTGCTTCAACTACGTCTTTCCTTTTCAGAATTCCACTGCTGCCACGCTTGAGTTCTGGGTCTACACGAGCACCACCGCCGAGCAGGACATTTTCTGGACGACCAGCGCGGTCAGCAGCGGAGACACGAACCGGTTCAACATCGGCCTTTATAACGGGTATTTGTTTGGCGACTACCGTGACCCGAACGGGGCGCTTCACCCGGTTTTTGACGGTGGCTCGGTGGGAGTCGCCCTGAACCAGTGGAACTTCATTGCGCTAGAGAAGAATGGGAATACGTATACGAGTTACGTGAACAACGTCCTGAACACGACGGTGACCGACGCCAGCCCCTATCTTCCCACGTCCACCGGGTGGACCATCAACGGGCGTTCCACGATGCAACCCTACGGCTGCGTTCAGTTCAGCGGCCTGCTTGACAACGTGGCGCTGTACTCTCAGGCACTGACCACATCCCAGTTTCTCAATGTTCCCGAGCCGCCCGTCAGCGCGTTGTCTTTTTCCCTCCTGGCGCTCCTGGCGGTCACGGGAGCGGTTCGACGCCGTCGCAGCGTGATGCGGTTTCTCTCTTTGCACCGCGCTGTGTAGTGCGCACGGGAGCAGTGCTTGTTCGGGCAGCGGTTTGGTGGTAGGATAGGCCGTGTCTGCAACTGCTGAGTCCTCATCGCGGATTGACCTGCCCATCACCGGAATGACCTGTGCGGCGTGCGCTCGCCGCATCGAGAAGCGCCTGTCCAGAGCGGAAGGGGTTGCCAGCGCCGCCGTCAACTTTGCGGCCAACCGCGCGTCGGTCGAGTATGACGCGCAACGGACCGATCCCACGCGCCTGGTGGAGGCGGTTCGCGCCCTTGGCTACGGCGCCCGCGTGCCTACGGCCCAGACCGCTGAACTGCTGGAGGCAGAGGAGAATGCCGCCTGGCACGAACTTCGATTGCGGTTTGTGGTGGCACTGGCGTTTGCCATCCCTGTTGCCGCTCTGTCGATGACAGCCGGTCACGGGGGGGGCGCCAACAGACTGCACTGGGTGGAACTGTTGTTGACGACCCCCGTGGTCTTCTATGCCGGCGCCCCATTCTATCGTTCCGCCTGGCTTTCCCTGCGACATCGCTCTCTCGACATGAACAGTCTGATCGCGCTGGGCACCGGAACGTCCTACCTGTTTTCAGTGCTCGTTACCGTGGATCCGCTCGCTTCAATGTCTCACGAGGCACCGGTCTACTTTGAGTCGGCTGCCGTCATCATCGCGCTGGTATTGATGGGACGAATGCTGGAGGGACGCGCGCGTCGACGAACCTCCGCGGCCCTGCGCAGCCTTCTGGCCCTGCAACCACCGGTTGCGCGACTGCTTCGCGATGGCGTCGAGGTCGAGGTGCCTCTCCTCGAAGTGCGTCCCGGTGACGTGCTTGTGGTACGCCCTGGGGAGCGACTTGCCGTGGACGGGACGATTGTCTGGGGCAACGCCGTGCTTGACGAGTCGATGCTGACCGGGGAGAGCATGCCGGTGGCCCGAACCGCAGGGGACGAAGTGTTCGGAGGGACAGTGAACCGCACCGGTGCCTTTCGCTTTTGTGCGACGCGGGTGGGGGAGGATACCACGTTGAGCCAGATCGTGGGCATGGTCTACGAGGCCCAGGGAGGGAAGGCCCCGATTGCACGACTTGCCGATACGGTGAGTGGCATCTTTACCCCAACCGTGCTGGCGATTGCGGTTCTCACGTTTGTTGTCTGGTTCGCGGTTCTCCCCCCGGACCACCGTCTCAGCAGTGCCCTCACGGGCTTTGTGGCCGTTCTCGTCATCGCCTGTCCGTGTGCCCTCGGTCTTGCAACCCCGACTGCCATCATGGTCGCGAGCGGACGTGGCGCGGAATGCGGGATTCTCGTGAAGGGCGGGGCGACGCTCGAGCGTGCGGGCGAGATTGACGTCGTGGTCCTCGACAAGACGGGGACCCTGACAAGCGGACGTGCATCCGTCACAGAGGTGCTGACCGCCTCTCCTGGCGTGGCACCTGACGTCTCGGACGGTGATCCTCACACCCCGCAGATCGACGCCGTAAAGGGAATGTCTTCTGCTGATGCGTTGCTGGCGATTGCCGGCGCTGCGGAGCAGTCCAGCGAACATCCCCTGGCCGTTGCAATTGTCGACGAGGCGCGTCGTCGCGGCCTGCAGATCCCGCCGGTAAGTGACTTCGAGACTCGGGTCGGGAGCGGTGTACGGGTACGTCTGGAAAGCCATCTGGTGATTGTCGGAAATGCTTCCCATCTTGCCGGGGGGCGGCCAGAGGAGGCG
>JAJXVI010000255.1:0-2139 GCA_021782195.1 bacterium
CACGAGGAGCAGACCGTGGTACTGGCCCGCGAAACCACTGCAAAGGGACGCAACACGTACCGCATCAACGGGCACATGGTCACCCTGCCGATGCTGCGCACCGTCGGCGACCGTCTCGTCGAGATTCACGGCCAGCACGACACCTTCAGCCTCCTGGCCCCCGCCCGTCACATCGAACTGCTCGACCCGCTGGGGGGAACAACGCTGCTCTCTCTGCGCAGCGCGACCGAGCAGCATTGGAAGCGCTGGAAGGGGCTGGTCGACGAGCGCGCCAACCTCCTCTCCGATGCGCGCGAACGCGAACGTCGACGTGACTGGCTACGATTCGAGGCGGAAGAGATCGAGTCAGCCCGCCTGATCGAGGAACCCGACGAGATCGAGACGCTGGAGGCCGAGCGCAAGATGCTGGCGAATGCCGACCGATTGCGAGCACGCGCCGAGGAAGCCCTGGCGTTGTTCGACGCCGGGGACGGCGACGGCGGGGTCCGCAACGCAGTCGGACGTATCGAGCGGCTGCTCGCGCAGATGGCGGCCATGGACGACGGCGCCTCGCCCGTCGCGCTGGCCGCAAACGCGCTTGCCGTGGCCGCGGACGAGTTGCGCCACGACCTCGACCGCTACGCCGACCGCGTGGAAGCCGACCCTGCGCGCCTTGAACAGGTAAACGAGCGGATTGCGGCCATTCACAGGCTACAGCGCAAGTACGCCACCACGATTGCCGAAATCGTCGCGTACGGGAAACGAGCCAGGGCAGAACTGGAGACGCTGGAACGCTCCGACGAGCGAACACTGGAACTTTCCGACGCGATCGCCCGGGCCGCGCTCGAACTGACAGGAGCGGCCCGGGCCCTTTCACTGGCACGCCGGCAGGTAGCCACGGCCATGGAGGCCCAGGTGGCCACGGATCTGGCCGACCTCGAGATGCCCGCCGCTCGTTTTGCCGTGCGTATCGACCACGTGCCCGACGCGCACGGCCTGGCCCTGGAGGAAGGCGGAGAGGCGCTGTGGGTCGGTGCCCAGGGCGCCGACAGCGTGGAGTTCCTGATTTCGGCCAACCCCGGCCAGCCACTCCAGCCGCTCGCGAAAGTCGCGTCCGGTGGGGAGATGTCACGCATCATGCTGGCGCTGCAGTCGGTGCTCGCGCAGGTCAACCCCGTCGACACGATGATCTTTGACGAGGTCGACGCAGGTCTGGGAGGCGTGGCCGCGGAAGCCGTTGCAGCGCGGTTGCGAAAGATTGCAGGGGCAAGTTCTCGGCGCCAGGTCATCTGTATCACGCACCTGCCGCTCGTGGCGGCCGCGGCCACAAACCACTGGAGTCTCAGCAAGCACGTGGAGAACGGCGAGACGAGTTCACGCGCTCGTTGCCTCGATGGTCAGGAACGACCGGTGGAAATCGCACGGATGCTGGCCGGAAAACAGGTCAGCGAAACCACCTTGCGACAGGCACACGAGATGCTCAGCCGCCACGTCGGCGAACCGTCCGATAAGACGCGGGGAAATGGCGGATCCTCGGAGTCACGAACAACATCCAGGGGCACGGGCAGCACGTGCGGCCCGGTCAGATCACGCAATGAGCGAAGTGGAGCAAGCTGAGATGAAGACCGACCATACCGGCGCGGTGGCGCGAACCGTGCTTGACAACGGCCTGCTGGTCCTGACCGAGAACATTCCCACAATCAATTCCGCCACTATCGGCGTGTGGGCCAACGTGGGCAGCAAGCACGAGTCGGAAGAGGAAGCCGGCCTCTCGCATTTCATCGAGCACATGGTCTTCAAGGGCACGCCCACACGATCGGCGTACGACATCGCCGATGTCCTCGAGGGGGTCGGGTGGTATCTCAACGGGTTCACCGACAAGGAACAGACCTGCTTCTCGGCGCGCGTGGTCGACACGCATCTGGACCTGACCCTCGACCTCATCGGCGACATGCTCCGCAACTCCCTGTTTGACGAGCGTGAAATCGAAGTCGAGAAGAAAGTCGTCATCGACGAGATCAAGACCTACGAAGACTCGCCCCCGGACGTGCTGGCCGACCTGTTCCTGCGTACGGCCTGGCACGATCACCCGCTCGGACGGGCCACCATCGGATACGAGCACGTGGTGGCGGGGGCGCAGCGCGAGCAGATCCTGGCCTA
>JAJXVI010000255.1:2149-4909 GCA_021782195.1 bacterium
GATCGCCACTACGTCCCCTCGCAGATGATGATCACCGTGGCCGGAAACGTCGAACACGAGCGCGTGGTCGACCGCGCCGTGCAGTGGTTTGGCGACATGAGCGCCCCCGCCCAGGAGTATCAGGCGACGCTGCCACCGGTTCACGGCCGGTACGTCTATCACAACCGCAAGACCGAACAGGTCTACGTGTACCTCGGCGGGGAAGGGCTCTCGATGTGCGACAAGGAACGCTTCACCTTGCAGTTTCTTGACAACATCATCGGTGGCGGCATGAGTTCGCGCTTGTTTCAGGAGATTCGCGAAAAACGTGGACTGGTCTATAAAATTAATTCGTTCGTGTACGGCTATCTCGAGGGAGGGGTGTTCGGAATCTCGGTGACGGCGGGTCCGGACAACATTCCCGAGGTCATGCGACTGCTCCGCGGCATCTGCGCCGAGATTCGGTTGAACGGCATCACGAAACGCGAGTTCGAACGGTCACGAGAGTACCTCAAAGGTTCGTTTGCGCTGGGGCTCGAGTCGTCGAGTTTTCGAATGCAGCGGCTCGCGCGGTCAGAGCAGTGTCATGGACGTTTCGTCACGACCCAGGAACTGCTCGATGAGATCGATGCGGTCACGATCGACGGCGTCAACGAGTTTGCGAGGCGGTTCCTCGACCTCGATCGCTACTGCGTGGCGGCGCTCGGGCCGTTCCGAAGTTCCAAGAGCCGACTCCTGAAAGCCATCGGCGACGGCGCGTGGGAAGAAGACGAGAGTGCGGTGCGCCTGCGGGCCGCGCGACGACGCACCCCCGAGAACCGGAGCACGGGAGTGGCATAGTCGCGTCTGTTGAGGGGCGAGCCCATGTTCCGCGGCGGCCCTGCGAGAACCGGAGCACGGGAGTGACGGAGTCGCCTCCGACGGCTTCAAGTCAGCGACATCGTGCCTGGAGGAGAAACGGATGAACAGCGAGACCAGCATTCGAGTTGTGGTGACTGGTGCACTCGGGAACGTGGGGCAGGAGGTGATCCGCGCGGTTCTGGGCGCACCTGACCTGGTCTGCGTGGGCGCCGTCGACCCGCGCAGTTCGCAACTGCCGCCAGAGGCGCAAACAGTGAAATCGGCGGTGTCCGTCGATGACACGATGGAGCCGGCGCTCTACGGGGCCGACGTGCTGGTTGACTTCACCCACGCAACGGCGGCGCTGAGCAACGTACTGCACTCGGTGTCTCAGGGCGTGTCCTGTGTGGTGGGAACCACGGGCCTCTACCCCCAGGCGCTGACACAGATTGACGCCGCCGCAAGGGAGAGAGGGGTCGGCGTGCTGGTCGCCCCCAATTTTGCCCTGGGAGCCGTGCTCATGATGCGCTTTGCCGAAGAGGCGGCGCGCTACTTTGAGTGGGCCGAAATCGTCGAGATGCACCACGAGCGAAAGATCGACGCTCCGTCGGGCACCGCGCTCATGACGGCCACGCGCATGGCCTCGGTGCGCGCAGGGGAAAGGCCAGGCTTCCGAACGACGCCTGGGGAAACTGAAAAGCTCGCGTCGGCGCGAGGGGCAACGGGCCCAGGCGGAATACACATCCACGCGGTACGAATGCCGGGCCTTGTTGCACACCAGATGGTGATGCTTGGAGGCGAGGGCGAAACGCTGACGATTCGCCACGACAGCACACATCGCAGCTCGTTCATGGCGGGCGTGCTTCTCGCGATTCGTCGAATCCGGCACTGTCACGGCCTTCAGGTCGGACTCGAACGTCTGCTCGACTGACCGGTCTGAGGCTGTTTTCGGAAGTTGGGCGGTGTCGCATTTTTTCTTGCGCGTCTTCTGTTGCGGGCCGCCTTGCAGCGAGAGGACAGGGCTTCCCGGCAAAGGTGCGCTTTGGTCACACCGTATCGTTGTCGGTTCCGTCGGTCTCTTTCGGGCTCGTGGCTCCTGTCGGCTGCCTGAACGAAAGCTTCACGAGTCAGCGGGGAAGAAAGAGAGCATGCTGGGGGAACCGCCTCAGGCCCGTACGCTTACTGCAAGACCGCCCACTCGTGTAACGGCGACGTCGCACACATTGGACGGTCCCGCGTACCGGGCTGGCGAGCGTTGTTACGGAAAGATACGCTGCGTACACGTGCTACCCTACGGAAAATCGGGGATTCTGGCACAGGGTGTACGTTTCCAACTGACGATCTTCTTTCCTGACGAACTCACCGATACAGCTATGGCTTCTGCAGTATAAGCGTCAACCACAAGTCGCGAGCCGTGCTCCCAGCGTTCACTTCGCGAAAGAGCACGCATTGCCAGGATACCTGGTCCACCCCGGATGGACCAGATGGACGGCCCCTACTTCAGCTTGGGATATGGCGGAGCCGGAGGCCCCTGGGCGTGGCTGATCTCTTGCTTCGCATTCTTTGCGTGCGCAGCAACGAGGGTAGGATCGTCCGGGAACCGCCCATCAACACAGCCAAAGAACTTGCCTCCCCAGCAGTGAGCGCCGGGCGCATGTTTGCTCGAACCGGTCGTTGGCTCCATCGCCACGCCTGCACCAGGAGGCAGATTGGGGAGACTGAAGGTGGCCATTTTCACTCGCTCCTCTTAACTTTATTATAAGAAGTGTAAAGCAACGAGACCCCACTGTCAATCGCTACCGAAGGGACGATGCGCTCAGCCCGTTTTCGGCAGTAACGGTAGCGTCTAACTGTCGTCTGTATTGCTCCTGTCCTGTTCCGGGGCTGCAGCATTGTTGTGCGAGTCGAGATTGAAGACAAGTTCAGCCGGGATCTGGCGGG
>JAJXVI010000256.1 GCA_021782195.1 bacterium
TCATTGCTGTGCGGTCCGCCTCGTGCTCCGCGCTTACTTCAGCAAGTTCGCGTTCCATCCGCTCAAGCGCCTGGCCGACTTCGAATCGTCGCTTCTGAAGTTCCTCTGCTCGTGCGGCCAGATCGCCTTCCGCGGTGGCGTGACGACGTACTTCGAGGGTGGCCTTTTCCCGTTGCTCCTCGAGTGCGCCGCCAAGACCGCCCTGGCCGTTGAGTTCCTGCGAAAGGTCGCGGCCTTCCGCGGCGAGTTCGGCACGTCGTTCCGCGACAAAGCGTACACGCTGGGCGGCTTCGGCGGCTTCCCGCATGGCGTCGGCGCGGTGCGCGCGATGTTCCTCGAGCACATTCACAAGGGCTGCTTTTGCTTCCGCGTGACGCGCCCGCTCCTCGGCAAAGCGTGACAGGAGATCGGAGACTTCGTTCGCACGTGCCTGCAATTGCGTCGAGCGTTCAATCAGGGACGTATGCTCCTGCTGCGCTGCTGTGGCTTCCCGAGCAGCGTCCGCCACCTGTGCGCGCAGTCGCGTGACTTCGGACGACGAGGAGTCGGCGCGTGATTGCGACACCGATGCCGCGCGTTCAAGTTCGGCAAGGCGGGCTGCCATACGCTGCAACTCAGCGCGGGTATCGTCGAATCGCACCCGAATGTCACGCAGTTCCTGGTCCTGGCGGCGTCGGTCCTCGCGCACGCGTGTAAAACGACGCTTGAGGTCTTCAACTTCCTTTTCCAGAGCTTCCAGTTCAGCCCGTCGCTGGATGGGGCCGGCTCTACTGTTCTTCTGGGCTCCCCCGCTCATGGAACCGCCGGGGGCCATGACGTCGCCGTCGAGCGTGACGATCATCGGGATGAAGGCACGCCGTCGCACGAGTGTTTCATACAGGGAAGTGGCCACGTCGAGATCGGCGACCACCACGGTACGACCCAGCAGGGCGCTCACCACGCCTTCGTAGCGTGCATCGTGGCTGACGAGATCCGGTGCCCATCCCACGACGCCTCGCTCCCCAAGGCAGTCTGGACGACGCTGCGGCGGACGTTCGAGGTCGAGTGGCCAGAATGTGACCTTCCCTCCCCGGTCGCGCTTGAGCAAAGCAATGCAGGCCTTTGCAACCTGACGGGTGTCCACCAGGACGTCCTGCGAATGTCCGCCAAGGGCAGCTTCAATGGCACGTGCGTGTTTCTGGTCGCACCCGATGCACTCGCTCACAACCCCGATGACGCCGCTCTGGCGATCGGGGCGGCGCAGCAGATAACGCACGCCTTCGGAGAACCCCTGGTAGTCCTCTTCGATTTCCATCAGTGCACCCAGGCGGGAGGAACGCTGATGGTACGCATCTTCAATCTTCTCGTTGTCGCGTGCCGCCTGCTCGATTGTTTTTTCCAGATCGGTGCGCTTCTGTTTGAGTTCGGAGGCTTGCGCCTCGAGGGAGTCAAGACGCGCTTTGAGTTCCTCGGCTTCAGCGGCTTTCTCGTCGAAGCGCCCGCGATGTGCCAGTCCGTCGGACTCGACGCGGTCAGCGTGCTCTTGCAGCGCCTGGGCGCGTTGGGTGGCGGCGCGACTGCGTTCGATCGCGCCCTGCAGGCGTGCTTCCACCGACGCACGCTCTTGAGCGACGGTTGACTCTTCGCGCAGGGCAGTGGCGAACTCCGGAGACTTCTCGACCGACTCCTGATCGAGCGCTTCGATGCGAGCTTCCTGCGTCAGCACCTGGGCGTCGGCGGCGACCACCCGGGCGTCCGCAGTGTCCACCTGCGTGCGGGCCGCATCGGACGCCGCCAGGAGTTCGCCATCGAGTTCCGTGATGCGGGCAAGGCGCACCGTAATCCGCTCTCGTTCCTGCTCGACGTGCTGGGCGCGCTCTTCGGCCAGCGCAACCTCCTTGTGGGCGCGTTCCAGCTCGATTGCGGCGTGACGTCGCTCTTCCGCAACCTGCTGGAGCTGCCCTTCGAGAATTCCCGTTTCCTCGCGGCGGGAGGTGACCTGTTCATCGAGCCACCCGACGCGCTCGCCGGTCTGCTGGGCGTGTGCGGCGGCAGCCTCGCCTTTCACGCGGAGGTCCTCGAGAGTTGCGCGGAGGTTCTCCATTTCTCGAGAGGCGAGTCCGACTTCAAGATATCGCAAACGTTCTTCATTGCGACGGTATCGGTGATAGCGCTCGACTTGATGACTTGCGGTCTCGAGTCCGCTCTGCACCTCGCGCATGATGTCGTAGAGGCGGGTCAGGTTTTCCTTGACCTGGTCGAGTTTGCGCGAGGCCTCCCGTTTACGCATTTTATACTTGAGGACGCCACTGGCTTCTTCGATGACGATCTTGCGGTCCTGGCTGTCTGCGGAGAGCACCATGCCCATTTCCCGGGCTCCCAGCATGCAGATGGAACCCTGACCCAGGCCGGTCCCCGCCAGCATGGCGTGAATATCCTTGAGACGGGCGGGAGACTTGTTGATCAGGTACTCGGTGTCGCCTCCCCGGAAGAGCCGGCGCGTCACCGCGATCTCGGAGAACTCCAGGGGAAAGTAGTTGTCCGCGTTGTCGAAGACCACCGTACACTCGGCGAATCCGGCCGGTGAGCGCGTGCCGCAACCGGCAAAGATCATCTCCTCCATCCGGGTGCCCCGCAGGGTGCGTACACTGCCCTCGCCCAGACAGAAGCGCAGCGCATCGGTGATATTGCTCTTTCCGCTGCCGTTGGGTCCGACGATTGCGGTGATACCTGGACCGAACTCCAGCTCCGTGCGGTCGGCAAATGTCTTGAAGCCAACCATTTCACAGCGCTTCAGGTACAAGGCTTGCGCTCCTCCTTGCGAACCTGGGCCAGCAGGCCACGCGCCTCCACGTGTCGAGGTTCGAGCCGCAGGGCCCGTCGCAGATAGCGGGAGGATGCCTTGTAGTCGCCGAGCCGGCGGGCTGCCTCTCCCACCATCACCAGAACCTCGACGGATCGGGGTGCGTGATAGAGAGCGACCTCGAATCGGTGACGGGCTTCGAGAAGTCGGTCCTGTGCCATCATCGCCTGTGCGAGATGAATGTGGGCTTCTACGAGGCCGGGCAGTAGTTCAATCGCGTGCCAGAGCGCTTCTTCCGCCTGTTGCCAGTGTTCCAGTCGGAGCAGGCAACGTCCCAGGGAATGCCACGTGTGTCCGTTTCCGTCACCCAGACGGATGGCGCAGCGGTATTCTCTCACGGCATCACGCCAGCGGTCAAGTTGCGCATAGGAGTCGGCCAGGTACAGGCGCCCCTGGGCAAAGTCGGGGACGCACTTCACACTCTTGCGAAAGAATGTCAGCGCGGCGTCGTGGCGATGGCTGGCGGCGAGGTTTGAGCCGATGCGGAAATGCAGACCGGCAGCGTCAACGGGGGTGTCGAGGTGATCGGCGAGGCGCGAGGCCTCTCGAAAACTGCGCACAGCCTGCTCGTGTTTGTCGAGCGCCAGTTCGACGAGGCCGAGATTGAAGCTGGCGTGGGCACGTATGCGCGGGGCTGTTGCGTGATGGGCTTTCTCGAGCAGGTTGTGGGCCTCTTGCAGACGGCCCGACATGATGGCGACGTTGCCGAGATTGAGCAGTGCGACGGGTTCATCCGGGTGCGTCTTCAGAATGGACTCAAATGCCCGTCGGGCCTGTTCGATGTCGCCGCGGTTGAGGTGGACGAGTCCTACGCCGCTTCGTGCCTCGAGGTGGAGAGGGTCTGCATAGAGGGCTCTCTGAAAGCAAAGGAGCGCCTCGGTCCACTCTCCGCGCTCGATGCATGAATGCCCGTGGAGAACCAGGGTCTCGACGGTGGAAACCGTCATTTCGTCGGGATATCCCCCCGGGAAAAGCGATTCCTGGTCGAGTGTTCTGGCGGTCTGAAACCGGCAGAGGGCAGGCAGTACCTCACGCAGGACCTCCGCGCGGTTGTCATCAGAGATCCCGTTGCGCATTTCCTCCATGAATCCGAGCAGCGACTCACGTGCGGCGTCAGGAAAGACGTTGATGGACCCCGCGAGGTGTTGAACGCCGTCCCATTTGAGGAGGCGCACCATGATCAGTTCACCGCCGCGCAGGTTCAGGTTCTCGGGGGGTTCAGCGACAAACTGCTCGATCTCTCCTCCGGTCTGGAGCAGGTCACGCACGAAGATTCCATGGACGGCGATGGTGGTGACTTCGTAGAAGGACATGTGCGAGGTGGTCCATGCCCGTATGTCATCGCGTGCCTGAGCGTCGACGCGCGCGGACGCTTCGAGGTAGGCTTCCACCAGCGGGTTGTGGCCCCGGCTGAACGAACGATCGAAGATCAGCCATTCCAGGAATGCGAGGTACTCTGCGCCATCTTCCCAGGTCTCGTCGTTTCTGTCGGAAAGGTTGACGGCCTGCGGCGGGTGGGCGGTTCCAAAGTATTCCTGGTTTGCGCGTTCCACTTCGAGTTGCAATTCCGGACGAAGTGCAAAGTCTACGAGGTCGCGAAAGGTTTCCCAGAATGTCGGACGGGATTGCTTCATTGCACCTCGCTAGCTGATTGCCACCAGAAGGGGCGTCGGGACTTGCCGCGTGGTCGGTATCCCCGACCGGGCGAGCAGCGAAGATGGAACAAGAATGATGCCCAGCCTGTCCGAAACGTTCTTCTGGGGGGGAGCGGACAGGCTGGGCATCTCAGGTCTCCACTTTCCTGGTGAAATCAGGTGTTGGAATCGGCTGTTGAATTTCATTCGGTGAGTTGAAATTTATTCCTTCCTTCCTGGGGCCGGCTTTCCGGGCGCGCACGGCAGGGGTCAGGAGGTTGGCTCAGAGTCGTGCTTGACTGAGAGTCTCACGCCTCGTGATGCAATCAGGGCTCTCTGTCAGTGGCCGAGAAATCTGGGTCATGGCTTTGCCGGGGGAGAGCCTGCTGGGAAAGAAAGTGACGGAAAGAATGGCTTTACTTGTGCGGAGT
>JAJXVI010000257.1 GCA_021782195.1 bacterium
CCCCCCCGGAGGCAGCGCCTGACGGTGCCCAGATGCAGTGCTGGTATGTTCTTCTCTGTCGCCTTGAAAGACACGAAAAGGCGCAAAGAGGTGACGAACTGCTTCTTTTCGACCAGCTCGATCCAACCGACCAGTCGATTGTCGATCGCCTGGGGCACGGTCCCAGACCGAGCGAAACCACTGCCGGCGTCCTCCGCGAGCTGGAGAATGCCCGCAAGCAGGTGATTCTTCGTCAGTCAGAGCGCCGAAAGCGCCTCGGCGCAGTGACTGCGAGTCACGCTTGATCCTCCAGATCGGAACCCAGCGCTTCCAGATAGGCCAGCACACCCCACGCGGCCTCCTCCAGCGCAGCCGTTTCGGCACTGAGCCTGCCTGTCAGTTCAACGCGACGACGCGCCCGCTCCACCAGGCCATCAAGCTGCTTCCTGGCTCCGATGATGTCAATCTGGAGACGCACATCCTCCTCGATGAGACGCGCACGCGCTCCACTCGCAATGCGAGACGCCGCACGCACCATTCCGTGCACGCCCAGGGCCTCAGCCTCACGCGCTTCCGTGGTCGCGCGCACGGCCTCCTCCACGAAGGCGTCCCACGAGACCGGAGTCCACTCCGTGCGGGGATCCCAGACAAAGTCAGGAGGTTGGTCTCCCTCCTGCGGAACGTACCCGCGCAGGTCGGTTGGAAGAGAGTCGCCGAAGGGTCCGAGCGCAGATCGATGGAACATGTATTCTCGTTGCGCCGCACGTACCGCAGGGTCCTGCGTGCACGACACGCAAGACGGTGCTTCTCGAGCCTCCGGTCTCCATCGCCCCCCAACCCCGGTCATTCGACACCTCGCAAAACAAGTACAGGGAGCCAGTCTTTGAACATCGAGCAGTTTTTTGCCCTGCACGTCACGTCAGCCGACGCACGCGTCGCCTACAAGATCTACCTTGAGCGACGAGGGGAGCTCCAGGCGTTGCTCGAGGACCTCGACGCCATTCGCGAGCAGGCCGTCAGTGCCGCCTACCTCCGAGAAGCAATTCTCGCTATGGAACGGGCGCAGACGGCACACCTCGAGGCCATTGCGGCGCTACTCTTCGAACACGAACGCGGCGCGTCCTGACGACGCGTCGTCTCGCTCAAGGCGAGGGGATTTGACACCATTGCCCCCATCACACGCACCGGGAAGAGCAGAGCGCGAAAAACCGAAAGCAGCAGCACGACGTGACCCCGGGGTAGGGCAGGCAAGCAAGGCGTTCACCCGGACCGGATGGTCACAACCCGCACAGGAGGAAAACACTCGTGGATACCCGTTCCGCTTCACGTCAGGGTCTAAAAATCGACGGACAACGTCTCTACCACACGCTTGGCGAACTCGGTCAGATCGGCAGCTACGTTGACGAGGAGACTGGATTGAGCGGCGTCAACCGACTTGCACTGAGCGCGGCAGACAAACAAGGCCGAAATCAGGTTGTCACCTGGATGCGCGCGCTCGGCCTGTCGGTCACGGTGGATCGCATCGGAAACGTCTATGGGAGACGTGCCGGTGTGCGTGATGACCTGCCACCGGTGATGATTGGCTCGCACATCGACTCGGTCCCGACCGCAGGACGGTTTGACGGTTGCCTCGGCGTACTGGGAGGGCTCGAAATCGTACAGACCCTGAATGCGAACGACGTGCACACGCTTCGCCCGCTCACGGTCGCCTTCTTCACCGATGAAGAGGGATGCCGGTTCGGCACCGACATGCTGGGCAGTGCGGTTGCAACCGGGCGCATCGCGCTGGACGAGGCCTACCGCCTGCGTGACGCCAACGGCTGCGTACTTGTCGACGAGCTGCGCGGCACAGGCTTTCTTGGAGCCGCTGACGAGCGATTGACACCCCCACACGCCTACCTGGAGTGTCACATCGAACAGGGGCCCGTACTCCGATCCAGGGGAGTGGACATCGGCGTGGTGAGTGGGGTGCAGGCCATCTCCTGGCACGAACTCACCATCACGGGAAAATCAGCACACGCGGGCACCACGCCGATGTACCTGCGCGCTGACGCGGGCGTCGCCGCAGCACGGATCAACCTCAAGCTGCGCGAGATGATATCAAGCGGTCAGTTCGGGAACGAAATGCGCGCGACCATGGGCGCCATTGCACCGAATCCCGGGCTCGTCAACATCGTGCCCGGAAAGGTGCGCGCCACGGTCGATCTGCGAAACCCGTCCGACCCGCACATGAAAGACGCGGAAGCCGCAATCATCGCCTTCTATCAAACGGTCGAGGAGTGCGAACACGTATCCATCCGGTGGCGCCAGTCGGCCCGCACCGACTCGGTGAAGTTCGATGACTCGGTTGCGCGACGCATCGCGAACGGCGCGACCGCGCTCGGCCTCTCCCACGAGCCCATCACGTCCGGTGCGGGCCACGATGCCCAGGAGATGTCGCGCCTCTGCAAGACAGCCATGGTCTTCGTACCGGGAGAGTACGATGGAATCAGCCACAATCCCAGGGAGTACTCGACCATGGAGCAGTGTGCCAGGGGCGTGGACGTGCTCATGGCCGTCGCCCTCGAACTGGCGGACGAGTCATGAAGTTGCTGCGCGCCGCCCTCACCGAAACCGTCAATGTCTGGCCCGGAATGCCTGAGCACACGCGAGACCTCCCGACACTCGAATGCCGGCTCGAAGAGATCCGAGCGGCCAACGTCGCGCATCACCTCGGCCTCGTTGCCCGCGCATCAGCGCTCGGCGTGCGCGTGATCTGCTTCGGAGAGCTCTTTCCTGGCCCCTATTTTGCCCTGCACCACGACCCGTTCTGGACCGGGCTCGCGGAAGACGCGGTCAACGGGCGCACGGTTCGCACCCTCTGCGAAGCGGCACGCGCGCACACGATGGTGATCGTGGCTCCCATCTACGAACTCGACGCGCGCAGTGGCCGGCGATACAACACCGCCGTGGTCATCGAGTCCAACGGCACGGTCCTGGGCCGGTACCGAAAAATGCACATTCCTCACGGCAGCAACGAAATGGGCAGTTTCCTGGAAGCCTTCTACTACGATCGCAGCAACGGTGAGAATGAAAGCACGGGCGCGAACATTTCCCAGGACCCGTTTCTGCCGGTGTTCGAGACCTCGGTGGGACGCATCGGCGTCGCCATCTGCTACGACCGACATTTTGCCGGCGTGATGTGGACGCTTGCCCGAAACGGCGCCCAGCTCGTTTTTTCCCCGGCGGTCACGTTCGGAGCCAAATCGGAACGGATGTGGCCCATGGAGTTCGCGGTCGACGCTGCCCGCCACAACATCTTCATCGGTGGGTCCAACCGCCGGGGATCCGAAAAGCCCTGGAACCAGGAGTTTTTCGGCAAAAGCCATTTTGCAGGGCCGAACGGCACCCTTGAGAATCTGTCCGACTTTTCGGAACTGATTGTCTCCGACGTGGATCTTGACGCGTTGTCTGCCCCCGATCCGAGCGGATGGAACCTGCAGCGAGACCTCCGCCACGGAGTGGTCAACCTTCCCTGACACCAGCCGTTTCGAGCCCCACCACGCCCCGGACAGGGGTGGCACCACGCACGCACGCAACCGTGGGACGGGGTTCGAATTCTGCTCAACAAACGTGACAGAACCGTCACAGAGAAAATCCCGGGGATCAGGGTAAAGCTCCCTATAGAGACGTCCACGGCTCCGGCATCGGTTGCCTACCTCGGGGGTAGGCCGTGGAGCGCGTCGAGTTTCACCTCCCAGGCTCCCAGGGGGTCGGTGCACCTGCCATTCCTGGTTGGGGTCTTGTTTCCGCTGTGCAACTGACTCCTTGCTATTCCCATTTCCGGTCAGCCCGTCCGTCAGGCGACCGTTGTTTCTGTCTGCCTCGACTTCAAACCATCGCGTCCTATTCGTGCAATTACCGGTGCGCGCAAGGCTCGATCTCCCCTTTCCCTCGACGCGTACATTCAATCGACGCGTACATTCAATCGACGCGTAAAGCTAGGAGGTCAACATGAGGAAAATTTCCGACAGCCTGGAGCACCATCAGCTCCTGTTCGGGCTTCTCGGAGGCGCACTGCTGCTGAGCGTGACCATCTACGTCATTGCGCTCTCGTTTGCGGCGTGCGAGACACCGGCATACGCTGCATCCGCGGACATCAAGGGATCGCCTCACGTCGCCATCGCCGCCTTTCCGACTGCCAGCTCCAGGCACGGTGAAATCGACATCCTGGTCGCATACTCCGACGGCCACGTCGGTCCCCCTCCGGAAGGGACGGAGACCTTCATGCCGGCCCTCACCGGTGGCTCTCTCGCGGTTGATTCCGGTGCGCGGCGCTGGGTACTGGGCACGGACAACCAGCTCTATGAAATGGACGCGCAGGGACCCTCAGCGGGTCAGTGGGTATACCGTGGATGCATGCTCCCATAGCACGGATGAAAGCGGAGGTAATACGATGCTGCAACAACATACCGTACAGAAGTCGTCACGAGAGACTGGCTTCGAGATGTTCTGGGGACTCCTGGGCGGTTCCCTGATCCTGTGCGCCGTGCTTCTTCTCGGCGCGCGGACCATCGCGCTCAACCTTCGACCGGCCTGGGCGAACGCCGCCGATGTGAACGGATCACCGGGTGTGGCCATCGCCGCCATCCCCGTCAAGACGGCAACGCTGACCAACAAGATCACCATCAAGTTCGTCTACGCCGACGGGCACGTGGGCGATGGCATCAACGGTCCGGTGACGCTGGACCCTCCGATGCTGGGCGGGTCGCTCTCCGTCGACAGCATGGGCAACCTGTGGGCCTGCGGCACGGATAACCAGCTCTACTATCTCAACCTTGCCTCCAACGCCTACAATAACACCTGGGAAGCGCGAGGCAGTCGCATCCCGTAGCATTCTCCGGCGGACGACACGCGTTCCGCTGTCGCCCGCCCGTAACCGCTCCGC
>JAJXVI010000258.1 GCA_021782195.1 bacterium
ACCGCGGCGTCTTCCTCCTCAACGTTCTCCGCGCCATGGCCTGGGCCGAGACCGACCAGCTGCGTCAGATTGGCCACCCGGTTGACCGCACCCGGTGGGACATGACCGCGTCGACGGTCAACGCCTACTACGATCCCCAGAAGAACGAAATCGTCTTTCCCGCCGCCATCCTCCAACCGCCCTACTTTGACATGAACGCCGACGACGCCGCCAACTACGGAGAGACCGGCGCCACGATCGGTCACGAACTCACGCACGCTTTCGACGACGAAGGGTCACAGTTCGACGCGCACGGAGCCCTGCACAACTGGTGGACCCCCGCCGACAAGCTGCACTTCGACACGCTCGCTGGAGCGGTGGCGAAGCAGTTCTCCGAGTTCACCTTTGATGGCCAGAAGGTTGACGGGAAACGGGTTGAAGGCGAAAGCATCGCCGACCTCGGCGGCCTTGAGCTTGCATACGCGGCCTTCAAACGTGCGGAGGCGCGCACTCCGGAACCCGTCATCAACGACGGCTTCACACCAGACATGCGCTTCTTCCTCAACTACGCGCTTTCATGGGCAACCAACATGCGCAAGAAGCGGGCACACATGCAGATCTCAAGCGATCCGCACCCCCTGCCGCAGTTTCGCGTGAACGGTCCCCTCGCCAACCTGCCCGCCTTCTACAAGGCCTTCGACATCAAGCCGGGTACACCGATGCGACGACCGGCCGCGGTGCGATGCAAACTGTGGAATCCCTGAAGTTCTGGGGGCAGGATGGCCCCCTGCCCCTGGTTCTCAAGACAGGCTCAGGAACATCCTGCCGATCTGACAGACGACATCCCTTCACAAACTGTTAACATGCCGACAACACGTCCGGCTACCACCCGTGCTACGATGGGCACCGGATAAATCGAACCTTCTGAAGCGACTGTCGGGCCGCGCGCCCGAGCTCGCCACAACAGAGAGAAAGAGGCGAATGATCCATGACCAACGGGCCCATCCAATCATTTGATTTTCACCGATTGCAGAACCTCGTCACCCTGGTCAATGGCTCCCCCTTCAGGTCCGAGGCCTCTGCTGTCGACCCCAGCGTGACCGATGCGCTCAGCGACCAGAAAGACGTCATCGTCATGCGACCCGGCGGCGATCTCTTCAAGAGTTCGGCCGATCTCACGGCTGACGTCGCCCGCGACCTGAAGAGCAAGGGCGTCAGCGTCGGAGACAACCTCGACCTGGTCGGTGGTGTCACGGCAAAGATCGATCCGCAGCAACTCCAGTCCCTGGAAAAACAGGGCTACACAGTCTTTGACAACAGCCCCCGCACCCTCGTACCTCCGATTCCCAACACCCACTACACGGTCGCCTCCGGCGCGACTGCCCCCGGTGATGACACGGCCATGCCAAAGGTAGACCCGGTTGCGCTTATGCACGCCGACCAGGTACAGCAACAGGGCTACACCGGCAAGGGACAGGTCGTGGCGGTCATTGACTCCGGCTTCTCCCACCCCTCGACGCCCCTCGTCGCGTGGAAAGACTTTGTTGACAACAGCGCCACGCCCCTCGACCCCGTCGGACACGGAACACACGTCGCCGGGGACGTGCTTCATACCGCGCCCGACGCAAGAATCCTGAGCGTACGCGTCATGAATGCCCAGGGACAGGGCCGCCCTTCCGACATCATCAAGGGCATCCAGTGGACGATCGACAACCAGAAAAAGTACGGCATCACTGCCATCAACATGTCGCTGGGCGGTCCGCCGGAAGGCATTCCCAGCAGCCAGAACCCTCTCGATCAGGCCGTTGAAGCGGCCGTCAAGAAAGGGATCGTGGTCCTCAGCGCCGCTGGCAACTCCGGACCGAACCCCCACAGCGTGGGCTCCCCTGCTGATGACCCGCTGGGCATCGCGGTGGGAAGCGCCCTCGACCGCACGCACGTGAGCACTTTCTCAAGCCGCGGTCCGACGGACGACGGCCGAACCTCCCCAGACGTGGCGGCTCCTGGCGAGTTCATCGTCTCGTGGGCTGTCAAGGGCTCGCAGATGGAACAGATGGGTGAAGTCGTGGAGAAGCTGCGCCACATGAACGACCAGCAGGTCGTCGCATTGCTCACCGCAAAGCCCCAGCTCATCGACGCCCTCGGCCTCCCCAAGAACATCCTGACCATGCCTTCCAACGACCGTATGCACGCCTTCCACCAGCATCTTCCTCCCATCTACATGCCAGACCCCAACCACATCGCAGCCCCCGGAACCTCGTTTGCATCACCGCTGACCACGGGCGTGGCCGTCGACCTGATGCAGGCGAACCCCAACCTGGGTCCCCAGGGCGTGAAGGATGCGCTTGTGCGAGGAGCCGACCCGATGCAGGCCGGCTTGACGAAGAACGACGACGGCGCTGGCTTCGTGGATGCCGAGAACTCCCTGCAGATCGCACTGGGACAGACCAACAACGTGGCTGGTCAGAAGCCCCCCACCGCCTCATAAAAGCTGACCGACAGTCCTGACATCGCCGCGGGCACCTCAGAAATCAAGAATGGAAACTCGAGGTGTCCGCAGTCGCCCCCATCAAGGTGATTTTTGCACTGCTCACGACAACTTGAAGTAATTCACCCTCAACGGCCTCCTGCAGTTCTGCCGCAGGAGGCCTCTTCCGTCTGGCACGTTCCTTACGCCGTAACGCTGCAGTGGCAGGAGCAGCTCGTCGAAGAATGTGCCGCGGGCGCACCGGATCGGCTGCTCCTGTTGCAACACGCACCCGTGATTACCCTCGGGCGCGGAGCAGACCCCGCCAACCTCCTCGCCTCCCCGACCACGCTGGCTGACCGCAAGGTCGAACTGCACGAAAGCCCCCGTGGCGGTGACATCACTTTTCACGGTCCCGGACAACTCATCGCCTATCCCGTGATCGGCCTGGGCGAGGGAAAGCGCGACGTGCGAGCGTACGTCACCAACCTGGAAGAAGTGGTGATCCGTACCGTCGCCGATTTTGGCGTCGAAGCCAGGCGCGTCGATGGTCGACGCGGCGTGTGGGTTGGAAACAACAAGGTCGCTGCAATCGGGGTGCGCATCTCACGCTGGATAACAAGCCACGGACTTGCCCTGAACGTAGAACCGGACCTGTCATTTTTCGACCTGATCGTGCCGTGCGGCATCCGACAGGGTGGCGTCACGAGCCTGGCGCGCCTCACCGGAGCACGCATCCCGATGTCCGAAGTTGAAGGACGGCTTGTTGCCCACTTCTCCCGGCTGCTTGGCTACGACGCGGTGCGCGAAGTGTCAGTCATCCCCCCGCCCGTCGTTCCCACGTCAGCCTGACCCAGAGGAGCGTTCGGCCTCGAGCGTGCTGGGGGACCCGAAGCCGTGTCGAATCCCGCACGGGCAAGGACAGGGGGCCGAAGTACGGAGCCAGTGCACCGTGTCGCGGATCAGGCGCGCGGTTCGTCGCGTCGAGGCCCACTCCGCCGCTCGTCAAGTCGCACCACGCCGCCCCCTTCTCGGGCTTTGAGGAGCTGGCTCTGGCGGTGAAGAATGTCTCGCTCCTCGCGGGTCAGGTTCTCCATCCCCTCTCGGCTGATCTTGTCAAGAATCTCGTCTGCCCGCTTCTGCAAAATCTCGTTTTCAATGTCCGCAGTAGAAGGGGTGACAACCGGGCGCGGCACTGAAGGCACGAACGGGGTCACCTCGTCTCCTCCACCGGTGGCGCGGGAAATACGTCCAACCGGGCGGGGCGACGGCTTGCGAACGGGTGCGGCCGTCGGGCGAAAGCCGGCGCCGGGAGCGGGTCGCCTGGACTGCTTCCACCAGATGGCTGCGCGCCACGACAGGCGCAGGTAGAGGTATCCCGTGAGCGCTCCCCCGAGATGCGCCGTGGAAGCCGTTGTCCCGTTGTCGCCCGCAAACGTGCGCGCCAGATCCATGGCGACAAGCAGCAGCGTAAAGTGCGTCACCTTCATCGGTGGAAAGTACATCACGTCGTTGGGACAGAGCAAGGCCAGCGCCACCAGTACGCCAAGAATCGCGCCGCTCGCGCCGATAATCAGCACCTGCGTGTGGAAGATGAACAACTGCATCAGGGTCGCGACCACGCCGCCCCCGAATCCACAGAGCAGGTAGAAGTTGAGGAAGCGCCGGCTGCCCCAGGCCGACTCGACGTAGCCTCCGATGAACCACAGGCTCACCATGTTGAGGGTGACGTGCAACGGGTCTGGCGAGTGAATGACCACGTAGGTCAACAACTGCCAGACGTAGCCGTGCATCACCAGGGTCGGGTCGAGGCCCAGGTACGAGGTGAGGAGACCACCGGCCGGCGTCAGTTCAAGAATATAGAACGCGACAGTGACAATGATGATGAGCTTGACGGCCGGAGTCAGTCGTGGCGCCACTAACATCGGAAATTCCCTCGTGCTCGAATTCCGACTCTCCCTGGCTGTCCACGGATCCCTCCGCTGCTAAGTGCCCACAGCCAGAAGAAAGGTCGTAGAACACGTCAAGGGTTTCGACGCCATCGATCCTCGTTTCCTTCGGGCAGAGCCTTCCCGCGAGCGACCCGCAGGCGCGCAGGAAGGCTGCAAGACAGAGGGAATTGAACAGGTCCCCGCGGGTCAAACAGCGTCTTTGCAGACTGTCAACGCAACGCCCGCCAGATGTTCTTCAAGGAGGTGGTCACGTGCTTCGGCTCCTGCCTGCAACGCGCAGAAGTATCGAGACTCACGCCGTGGAGACCTATCCACAGGAATGTTGCGGCTTTCTCATTGGAGCCGCAGGGCCGGTCCGGCTTGCGCACAGAATCCATCGGCTGACAAACACCTGCCCTCCGTCGCCCCACCCCCGCTACGAGGCCGATCCTCGCGAGTGGTTGTGGGTCGAGCGATCCCTCGCGCACGCGGAAGAGATCATCGGC
>JAJXVI010000259.1 GCA_021782195.1 bacterium
AACGACGCGATCGTCCTTCTTGAGGAACGAGCACAGGCGTGACGACACCCCGAGTTCAAGCGCGATCATCGAGAGGAGTCCCTGTTCGGGGTCGACCCACGCACCGGTCAGTGCGATACCTTCCTGGTTGACGCGCGTACCATCGAGGACGGGGCTCAGGCTCTCGAAGTTCTGGAACCGGAAGAACTGGCCCGGGTGGAACTTGCGCGCCTGCATCGGGGCTTTTACGATCACTTCGACGATGTTCGGGGTGAGCCGTACGACGTCGTGCACCACGACGAGCAGCGACTCGTCAAGCCGTTCGGAGAGCGATTTCCACGCGTGGTTGCGGGTCTCCTGACTCGACGGGTCGAGGCCAGCGAGTTCCGCAGCGAACACATCGGTGACGGCTCGTGCTCCGTAGCGCGCCGATGCGACGGCCTTCACCACGCTGCCTGCAAAGACGGGGTGGTTGTCGCCATAGTACGAGATGAAGTGGCCGTCGTGGTCGTATGAGGTGAAGAAGCCCGGATCCGCCGGTGTCTGCGCTGCATTGACCAGCTTGCCGTCAACCACCTTGAACCCTTTGAAAAAGCGGCGTCGGTCGTCGAGGGCGAGACGGCCCGGCTCTTCGCGCTCGTAGTTGATGTTGGGGGAGGTCCCGGCGGCCACCAGCAGGGCCCGTGCTGGAAATTCCACCACTTCGCCGCTCGACTTCCACTGCCCGGGCTCGCTTTCGACGATGCGCTCGAATTTTACCGCACGGAGCCAGCCGTATTCGTCGGCCACGGCCTCGCGAGGGTCGAAGCACTCGACGTAGGTGATGCCTTCCTCAAACGCCTTGATGATTTCCTCGTGGTTGAGTCGATAGGCCGGTGAGTCGACCATCCGCTTTCGGTAGAGGAGTGTCACGCCGCCCCACTCGCGGATGAATTTCGCATAGCTGGGCGTGCGTCCCTCGGTGTGGGCCGCGTCGCGCTCGGCACGAAGAACCTTCCCGTGCGCGATGAACTCTTCAAGGATTTCACGTTCCTCAGGGTTGTAGATCGCCCACGCGGCTTCTTCGCCGAGGTCGGCCACAAGCTTCTCGTGTCTGTCGAGCACCTTGATGACCTGCACGGGATAGTAGGCCATTGCTTCCGTGGCGGTGTCGATTCCGGTCAGGCCTCCACCCACGACGACGACGGGGAGACGCAACTGCATGTTGGCAATGGCGGCTCCCTTGCCGGCGCCGGTCAGTTGAAGCGCCATCAGGAAGTCGCTGGCAGCCCGAACGCCTGGAATCAGGTTGTTCTTGACGCTGGCCAGGGTTGGCTTGCCCGCTCCGGCCGCAACCGCCACGTGATGGAAGCCGAGGTCCCAGGCGTCTTCCGCGGTCAAGGTTCCGCCGAATCGGATTCCACCGTAGACGCGGAAGTTCTGACGGCGTGTCAGCGTCAGGTAGATGAGCTTGAGGAAGTTCTTGTCCCAGCGGACGGTGATGCCGTATTCGGCCACGCCCCCGAAACCCAGGGCCACGCGCTGGTCAAGGATCTCTTCGATGTCGCTGTAGTCACGAATGGCTTTCGGGGCGTGGTTCTCGTCGCCCACGAGTTCCGCCGGCAGCGGTTCAATCTTGAGCCCATCAATGCCGACCACGCCGAACCCTTCAGCCATCAGGTACTGGGCAAGGGAGAAGCCTGCCGGGCCCATGCCGACGACGAGTACGTTCTTGCCGTTGTACGGAAGCGCGTACGGACGCCGCACGTTGATGGGATTCCAGCGGGTCAGGAGGCCGTAGATCTCGACACCCCAGGGCAGGTTGAGCGTGTCGGTCAGCGCGCGGGTCTCGTTCTGGGGGATGTTGACCGGCTCTTGCTTCTGGTAGATGCACGCTTTCATGCAGTCGTTGCAGATTCGGTGGCCGGTGGTGGGACACATCGGGTTGTCGATGCAGACCATTGCGAGCGCGGCAATGGTATCCCCGCGGCGCTTCAGATAGTGCATCTCGGAAATACGTTCGTCGAGGGGACAGCCGTTGAGCGCCACCCCCAGCGGATTGCGCTGCACGGGCTTGTCGCGTCGCGGCAGCGGGAGTCCCCGGCTGCAGGAGTCTTTTTCACGCTCGTGGCAGAAAACGCAGTATTCCGTCTGATCGAGGATATATCGGAGGGTTTCGCGGCGGTCGGTGAGTTTGAATCCGTCGCGGTCGCGATGGGTGCCGGGCGGCCCCTCAATCGCTTCGGGCAGGTCGGCTCTCGGGCGCTCGTGCTTGACGAGTCCGTTCGGCCAGTCGAGGTCCTCGGGCTGTGTCAGGGAGACCCAGTCACGACGCAGGTTCTTATGGTGGCGGTCGTGGCAGGCATTGACCGCCCAGCGTGCGATGCGGTCAAGAGAAGCGTCGAGCCAGGCGAGCATTCCAGCATCGTCCGGCGCCGCGTCGAGGCCGGCGTTGCGCCGCAGGGTTGTGGCCTGTTCTCGCTGGGTCTCCGGAACCGGAACGGGGTTGCGGGCATCCTCGGCCTTGCGCCAGGCTGCCTCGAGGTCGAGCAGTTCACACGACGCGATGGAGACGCCCAGCTCGGCGTCGGTGGCCAGGATCCTGTCGAGGTCCGGTCTCAAAGCGGTGAGGAAGCCGCTGGCAAAAATGTCCTCGTGTTCGAGGGACCCCGGGTCCTTGTACTTCTTGAGGCCACGGCGCGTGACCACGTCTTTCTTGAATCGTAGCACGGCGTCGTGGGCAGCGTGCTCATCGTGCGAGCATCGTCGCTCTTTCTCGATTCGGAAAAGGCGTGCGATGAAAGCCGACTGATGAGGGGCCACACGAATCAACAGCGCTGATTCGGCCGGTCGGGCCATTCCTTCGCCCAGGGTGGCGCGGTAGCTGGCGAATTCGCGCGCAAGACCGGGATCGTCAGACTCGAGTTGACGATAGAAAGATTCGGTGAGGTCAGCGAGACGCGTGGGATCGTACAGATCGGAATACCAGAAACCGGGAATTCCCAGTTCAAAATCACCCGCTTTGCGGAGCGTTGTGGCTTCGGTTGTCATGGATGTTCCTTCGCAAAAGCAAGATAAGGGGATATGACCCCTGCTGCAAAACAAGAAGCCAAGCTTCGTGCTTGTCGCGTGAAATCCTCTGCCCGGCGCCCAGGACAGCCGTTCCGACACTTGCGCCAGGCCGTATGCACCGGCGGCGTCGCGTATGGCGCGGGAAGTTGCGTGTCTTCTCGTGACGGAGGGTCAGCGTTCGCGGAGGACGGCGGCAGGGTCGAGGCGCGCGGCCTGACGCGCAGGCCACAGCCCGGCCAGGAGACTCGCAACCAGCCCGAAGGCAAGCCCCGTGCCGAGGTCGTAGACCGACAATGCGACCACGCGCTCGCTTCCGTTCAGGAGCCCGGGCACGTACCAGGCGGCGATGAAATTGACCACGTTGCTGATCACGATACAGGTCAAGACGCCGGCGAGGCCGCCGCACAGTCCGACGATGGCAGCCCTCATCTGGTAGAGCGTGAGGATCTGGCGCCTCGACGCTCCCACTGCGCGGAACAGGCCGATCTCGCCCGATTCGTCCTTGACCATCAGGGTGAGACCGTTTCCGATTCCTGTGGCCGCGACGACCAGGATCAGGGTTGCGAACATTCCCAGGCTGAGCGTGATGGCGCGAATGACCGCTTTCACCGTACGGGCCTTGTCGAGTTGGGGCACGGCGAGGCCGAGTCGCTGGATCTTCTCGCTCACCGAGGCGAGTGCGCCCGGGTCTGTGAGCATCACGGTCAGGCTCGATGCCGCGAGATCTGGCAACGTGACTCCTCGGGCTTTCAGGGCAGTCGTGATTTCAGGGAGGGCATCAAGTGGGATTGACGGCCCCCCGACGAAAACCCGCGGCGATATGCCGACAATCACGGCTCGCAAGGTGATGCTCGGGCCCGACTTGAAGCTGCTGGCGCCAATGGTCAGGGTGAAGTGTCGTCCGATGATGATGCTCGGGTTGAGCTGGGGAAGACCGGTGTTGACGGCAAACCCCATGTTCAGGACGTCGATCATGGCCGAGGGGAGCACGACCGGCATGGGCTGGCCCGGTGGCGGTGCGTGAAACAATGAGGGGTTCGTGAGGTCCGCGCTCACGAGCTTCGGATCGACGGCTTCAACCAGCAGGTCGGACCCGAAGGAGTGGCCGCGGTATTCCGCGTCGATGTGTGCCGGGAGCGGGATGCGAACGCGGCTGTAGACGGCGCGTACGCCGCTCATGGCGGCGAGCCGCTTCACGAGGGCCTTGTTGAGGGACGGGCCTCCCTGCAACGACACGGGGCCGATTCCGTAGCGAACGGGTTCGACCACGACCTGGTCGGGTAGCACGCCGATGACTTTGCGCAGCACGATACCCTGCACGCCCGCGCTGAGCGCCAGGATGAGTGCGAGCGCCGAGACTCCGACGGCAACGCCGATCGAAAGCAGGATCATGCGCGTGGGGGACCCCCAGGCGTCGCGCCACGCCAGTCGCAAAAGATTCATGAAGGCTCCTGCGGAGCGGGTGATGGTGGGGGGACGGTGTCCGCGTCCGCTGCCGGGGGGGGCGACGCCGGGTCCGCGTCCGCGTCCGCTGCGGGGGGGGACGCCGGGTCCGCGTCCCTGCGCACGGAAGTCGCTTCCTGCGGATCGGCGATGCTGCGCACCAGCGCCGTCCCCTCCAGTTCAATCAGTCTCCCCTCGCTCATTCCAAGTACGCGGCTGGCAGCCTTGAGCAGCATCTGATCGTGCGATACCGCGATGACCGTCACTCCCCGGGTCCGGTTGATGTGTTCGAGCAGGAGCACGATCTCCTGGCCCGTTGCGGCGTCAAGGTTGCCGACGGGCTCGTCGGCCAGAAGCAGGGAAGGATGGTGCACCAGCGCGCGCGCAATGGCGACCCGCTGTCGCTGTC
>JAJXVI010000260.1 GCA_021782195.1 bacterium
GAGCTACGCACCATGGGAGATACGTCGTCGGCGAGCCTGATCAGGAGCGCGGGATCCCAACCGTGCCAGCCCCCCAGGCTCAAGGCCGCGGCTGCCCGCACGCTTTCGCGTGGATCGCGCGCCGCTTCTTCGAGCAGGGCGCACGCGTTCTCAAGCGGGACGAGCGCAAGAAGCGAAAGCAGGGCGTCGCCAAACAGGGTGTCGATGTCGAGGTCGGGCCGGGCGAGGATGCGCGCGATGTAACCCTGCGCTTCTGACGGCTGACGTGCTGCAAGCGACCCCAGGGCGGCGACACCTCTCAACCGCAGTTCACCTTTCGCGCTGGAGAGAATATCCAGGACCTCGTCGTGTGCTCGCGGGCTGGCGGATGCCTGGCGTCCGAGTTCTGCGGCCGCGCTTCGCCAGTCCGCAACAGAGGGGTCGCGGACCTGTCGCACGAGCGCGTCAAGTTCTAGATCTTGCTGCGTGGCCACGCTTCGGCCCTCCCCGCGTGAATCTCCTCGGTTTCTTCTCCGACCCGCTACACCCACCACGATTGAGCCTTTTCATTCTACCACATCAAGCCTGTTGCATCGATTGCCGCGACTTTGCGAATGTTACCGGCATGTTAGCATCATGTGAACGGAACGCGAACATTTTGGCCCTTTATGGAGGTGGGTGGTGGAAGGCCGTCGCGAGCGAATTCACTCCGTGGGGTTCATGTGATAGACGGTCTTTGCGGAAGGTGGTGCCGAGGTCGGCATCGGTCCATAATTGAACGCAATGTGGATGGTTGCCCGTGGCAGCTTTGTCGTGTCGTAGAGAAACAACAACCAGTCTCCGATCCTGGCCCGTCGCGTGGGAAGCGTGTCAAAGGTGGAGATGCCGGTGCAATCCGCCGGAATGGCAAAGGCGTAGAGGGTCGTGGGGTTGTCGCGGAATCGGGTGAAGCTCAGAGAGAGGAGCCGATGATTTCCCCCCTGCTCATCGTGCAGATAGGGGACGCGGTCCTGTCCCCAGTTGATGTCGTACGAGAGCACCTGTCCCTTTTTAAGCAACGTGGAGGGGTGGAGAAACACCCCCACGATCTGTGAATTGACGCCCCACGACTCGCGGAACTGTGGCGTTGCGATGGTCCGGGAGATGGAGACGTGTTCGAGTCGGGATCCCGGCCACACCGGCACGGTGACGGATTCCAGCCCTCCGGGGTTGTCCTTGAGCACGTCAAGCTCACCGTGATGGTGATACTCAATGCCCGCAGGACTGAAGACCCAGTACTGCTGCATGAGCGTTGCTCGGTACGGAGCAACGCCGGGTGGCGTGGGAACGGTTGCGGTCTTCATCACGGCATTCGTGTGTTCTGCTACGGGCTCGACCGTGCTGGCAGGGCTCCATGGCTTCCGCAACAGCAACGAACCTGCGACGCATACGATCACGACAGCGGCCAGGATTGCCAGGAGCCTGTTGGAAAATGTTCTCCGAGGCCGGTCGGGCGAAAGAGGGCTCATACAGGAAAGTTAGGACTGTGCGTTCCAACCCCTGCCTGGGTAGGCGTTGAAGATTCTTCCACATACTCACATTTTGATGTGAACAACTCTCAATTCAGCGCCCTGGGATGCCCGTGTTCTCCACATCATCCACATATGGATGTGAATAACTGTCAACCCTGATGTCCGCGATGCCAGATCTTTCCACATTGAGATGTGAAAGATGTGAACAACTCTCAATCCGGTAGCTTGGAGAAGCGCGTCCGGGCTCGAAATTTCTCTCTGCCGGCGGGCATTCCGGGCTGCGCCACATCGTCTGGCCGGCCCTGGCATTGCAGGGACTCCCCCTGTCGTCTCGTATATTGATGGTGACCAGGGAGGAACAGGCATGACCCAGCGTCCCGGTGATCTTATCGAGCGTACCCGCAAACTCTACGAAGTCGTGATGGGCCAGTCGCCGGAGCTGACCGCGGATTTCTCGCTGGCCTTTGCCGCCCTCCTGGAAGGGCTGCCCGACATCGTGGTCGAGCTTCCTTGGAACGAAACGCGTCCCAACGAGCAGCTCGAGCGCCATCAGATCGTGTTGCATTCTCTGGGCCAGAACCAGGAGCGGGTGCTCTTCTACGTGCCCAACGCCTCTCCAGATCTTGTTCCGGGCACCGAGATCGGAGGCCAGCCCGGGCAGGGCCCTGCCCGCCGGGTCGAAGCCGACGGCCTGCAGAGCATGGCGTTGACCGATCTTGCCCGTTTTTTTGCGGAAGGGCGTGCTCACGCCCTCATTCCCCCTCGCGAAATGTTCACCTGATCGGAAGTTTCCGGTGTTGAGCCTGGCGGTTTCCTTCCTGCCGGGTGCGCTCTTCCTGGCCGTCTTGCGGTGGCTTCCCCAGGCTCTGTGGCTGTCTGCGTCCCCGTCTGACGAGGAGGGTGTCTTCTCCCACCTTTGCGATTCGGGGGCTGACCCGCACGCAACTGCTCGTTTGACACCGCCGCACAACAAGAAACTCGTCTTTCGCCCCGCGCTCGACCGTGCGTTGCTGCTGTGCTTTGCACTTGGCGTCACTGCGTGCCTTCCGGCCCTGTTCATCGAGCGAGGGTTGCGTGTTCTGCCCTGGCAGATCGGCAGCTTCGGCGCGCTTGTCCTGTTTATCGTGATGGTCGTCGCCTGCGTCGAGGAGGCGTTCAAGTACCTTGCCCTGCATCTCGGGTGCTTGTGCTTGCGGTTTGGTGACGAGGAATACGACGTCTTGCTGTGTGCGGTTGCCGTCAGTCTTGGATTTGCGACCGGGGAGAACGCGCTTTTCTGTCTGCGCGACGGTCTGGCGACCGCCTGGCTCCGCGCTTTTACAGCGGTTCCGGCTCACTTTTGTTTTGGAATCGTGCTGGGCAGCGCCGTTGCGGTGGCGCGGGCGCGTCGACGCGTGCGCTGGAGCCAGGACGGAATCGTGCTGGGCGGCTATCTCGCGGCAGTTGCCGCGCACGCGGGTTACGATCTGCTGGCCGTGTGCGCAAGCCGCTCGAGCCCTCCGCTTCTCATCCTGGTTTCCTGTGGCGGCCTGGCCTGGAGCGTGTGGCGTTTGCGTGCGGCGTGGCGCTGTTCGCCGTCGTGGGGGGGACGGGCCCGCCTGCCTTCGCCACGCGGTTTCGCGTCTGCGGGCTCTGGAGGCACCTTCGCGCCGTACACCCCAGGAGTGTGCACGCAGCCTGCAGCGCGTCAGATGCCACCCTGGCTGGTGGGGCTGTTTGGCGTCGTGCCAGGGTTTGGCCAGCTTCTCAACGGCCAGCCGTCCCGGGCGGCATTTCTGGCATTCTTGACCACGTTCAATGCACTGCTGTTTCTCCTGGCCCGCCTGTTCTCCGAGGAGCCTGCACCTACGTTGAGACTTCTGTACAGGTATGGTGTCGGGCTCGCGCTGTCTTCGGTCAACCTCGACGCGCTGCGCGTGCAGCGCGAAATGTGGCCCCCGGTCACCCTGGCCATCCTGGTGGCCGGCGTGAGCGTCGGTGCGGTGGACGCCTGGCTCTGTGCGCGCGTGCCTTCCAGAAACGCCTCCTGTGCGCCACAGGGGCTCATTGCCTCCTACGTCGGGCACGTTGCGTTGCTGTGCCTGTTGCTCTTCACTCCGCTGCTTGCATTGCCCGAACCGACAGTTCGAATGCGTGTCCCGGCCTCTGACGAGTCAATTTGCCTGACCTGGGTGAAGAGGTATCCCGGTGAGGTGAGATTCGGCGGACCTCCATCGGCCTCTGCGAGGGCGTCTGCGAGAAGCACGACCGTGGTGACGGGTTCGCAATCTTTGCCTTTACGGCGTGGTGTGAGGTCTTTGGAGCCTCCCGTCGCCGGTTCCGTCGCGTCCGTGGCACGCGCGTCCTTCGCGATCGCGCACGCGTCATCGCGCCGTGCACTGCTTCGGCGCGCAAGCCCACCGGACAGGAATGCGCGTGGGCTCCGGGTTGCGTCGACGCGCCTACAGTCCGAGCCGATCATCGACGTTCCCGTACCGCCCGTGCTGGCGGAGGGGGGTGGCCCATCGGTGCCGAGCACGGATTCGCCACCGAGTATCGGGCGAGCAGGTGGAGCACCGTTACCCGTGATTTCTCCGGCCCCGACGCTCTCCTTTGATGCCGCCCAGTCAGAACTCGCCGCTTACAATGCCTATCTTACCGCCTGCTTTCATGCCGGTCACGCTGCCGACTACTTCTTCCATCACGTGGGTGAGGACGTCTGGGTGATTGTGACGTATGATATTGATGCCGACGGTACGCTGGACAACGCGCAGGTGGTCGACACTTCCGGAACAGCATCGCAGGCGGCACGCGTCATCACTGTATTGCATCGTTGTGCGCCATTCATGCGTCTTCCGCCGGGTGTGCCGCACATCATCGTGACCGAACTGTTCTGGGCCCAGGAGTTTACAGCGTTCACGCCAGGCAGTCTGGCAGAGGCGCTGAGTCACGTCCCTGACGGTCGGGAGATTCGGGAATGAGTCATCGAACAGATTTTCTGACGCGCCTCTTGACCCGGATGCGTGTGTCCGGTACCCTGCAACACGCGGGAGAGTGGTTTCCCCGTCAGTTCCTTTACGTTGATGGACGCGACCCGTCCGGATGCGTCTCTTCGGTCCGGCCCCCCGATGCGGGGCGAATCCATTCTGGGATGGTTGAATGTCGTGCTCCGATGTAGATGGTGTGGAACCGTGTTCCCTGACAATGCGGAAGGCTGCCCACAGTGCACGGTCAAGGTGCCGTCGGGGCCTCCCGCCGACGCTTACGTCCGCGCTCCACAGGGGCCACCGCTTGAAAGCCGTGGCGGACCTTCCGCGGACGCTGCCCGGGAAGCTCCCGCCGACGCTTACGTCCGCGCCCCACAGGGGCCGCCGCTTGAAAGCCGTGGCGGACCTTCCGCGGACGGC
>JAJXVI010000261.1 GCA_021782195.1 bacterium
GGCGTGGGTTTGTGACCAGTTACGTGGTGGTCAGTCCGGAGATGCCGCTGGGCAGCCCACACGTGGTGTTGAAGGCGATTGCCGAAGCGGCCGTGGCCCCCGGACGGGTCGGCTGCGCGCTCTCGGCGCTCGCTGATGACCTGGGGAGTCACGTATCTCTTGCCGCGCTCCGAGGGTGGGCCATCGAGAGCGGACTTGACGGCCGTTTTGCTGCCACTGCACATCTTTACGAGAAGTTTCGCGCGGATGAGGAGTTGCGCTGGCAGATTCTTGACGATCTCCAGGGACGTCCACTCAGCCGTGTCACGATCAAGCAGAAACTGAAGGAAATCGGAGAGGCCCGCACCTACGCGATGGGGCGTACGCACGGGGCGCTTCTTGCGCGCGACCGGATTCGCATGCTTGCGCGTTTCTATCGGTCGGCGGGAGCGCAAGGCTGGGTCGTCCTGTTTGACGAGATCGAGCGTATGGGGCGTTTTTCGCTCAAGCAGCGCGTTGCGGCGTACGAGGAACTGGGCTGGTGGAAGGAGATTGCTGCGCAGGAAGGGGCTGCAATCTATCCGGTGTTTGCGATGACAACGGGTTTTCTTCAGGAGACCGTCACGGGAGGCAGCAACGACGCGCAACGCCTCGAGGTCGATACCCGCAGCGGTTCACGCGAGGCCGGGGACCGGCGTCTTTGCGACGGGATTGCCCTGCTGAAGACGGGACGCGAGCTTGCACCGACCACGCCATCGGAGGAAGCCGAGATTGCGGAGCGGTTACGCCAGATCTACGAAGCAGCCTACGGCATTGCAGTGCCGCCTGTAACCATCGACGTGGCGGACGCGTGGCTCGTCCTTCGCACGAAGATCCGCCGCTGGATCACCCGCTGGGACCTCTTGCGTTACGATCCGGCTTACGTTGCCGAGGTCAGCGCGGCGGCGGTTGAGTTCGACGAGGCAAGCGTACCGGAGGTTGCCATGGACGGCGGCGAGGACGAGTCTTGAGGATCAGCCGATAAGCGGCAGCACCATGACGGGCGGTTCGATGACATGGTCCTTGCTGATCTCCTCCACCGCGGTGCCCACCGCGAAGAACTCGATCACGTGTGCGCCCCACGTGTGGGTGCGCTCGTGGATGTCGGCTCCGATGATGCCCTTTGCACCCAGCGCCTCGGCCTCTTTCTGCATGCGCTCCATGGCGAGTTCGCGGCTGTCGTAGAGCGCCTGGGTGTACTGGGTCAGTTCGGTGTTCTGGGTCAGGTTGCGGAGGAAATTGCCAAAATTCACCTGCGAGACGTGGTAGACGCAGTTGCCCATGACGAGCCCGAGGGGACGGTAGCCGGAACGCAGCATGATGTAGAAGTCCTGGCCGCTCAGGTCTGAAGTGAACGGCTTTCCGTGCTTGTTCCGATAGCGGTGCGGGTCGTTGCGGTGACGTACGGCGGTGCCCACCGCAACGAACTCGGCGATGTGCTGTCCCCACTCCTTGTGGTTGACTTCCAGGCGGACACCCACCACGCCGTCGGCGCCGAGTTCCGCGGCCTCCTGTTCCATGCGTTCCATGGCGAGTTCGCGGGCGTGATACATGGCCTGCGTGAGGACCGTCATCTCCTGGTTCTGGAAAACATTCGTGAACTGGAAGCCCACGTGGTAGATGGAACTTCCCACCACGAGGCCGATGGGATCGAAGCCCGCCTCTTTTACGAGCAGGAACTCCGCCGCTGACAGATCGCTCGTGAAGAGACTGGACGCCTCATCGCGGCCGCGCATCTCCACGAGACGCTCCTGTGCGTGCTGGGGAAGCTGGGCAAACTCGCTGGACGGGTCTTCTACGGGCATGATGCTCTCCTCATTCAAACTTGGCGTCGACTTCGCGTTCCAAAAGCTGGGCCTGGCTCAAACTGCCGTCTCTCAATGAAAGCACGTGGGCTGTTGCAGGCACGGCACGGGGCGCGTCGGGGCGCACGCGTACGGCGGTGCCAAGAATGCTGACGAGCAGGTTGTGGTGTTCTCGTTTGCCGGCGTCACTGCCCTCCACGTCGCCCAGTCGCACCTTATCGAGACGTCGCTCGATCCGCACGCCGACCAGCCCGTGAGCCCTGTCAGGGGGCGCCATCGTGCGGGCTCGATCCAGTGCGATGGTGCGTGCCCGGCTCAGGGCGTGGCTCCAATGCTGGAGTTCCCCGTTGGTATAGTTCGTCAGCATCATCTCGTCGCCATAGTCTGTAAACACGAACCAGCTACAGTGCCCCCACACCAGGTCGCACGGTTCGTAGCCTGCGCGATAGAGCGCCCACCATTCGTGTCCGGAGAGATCGCAAAGCCACGGCTCCGCCGGTGCCGGTCCCGGACCCTGCACGGCCGTGCCGACGACCATCACTTCGATGGTCTTCTCGCTCCACTCCCGGCGCGCGATTTCGAAGCGCACCCCGACCACCCCGTGCGCACCGAGCGCGGCCAGCTCCTTCTTCATGCGGTTCACAGCCAGTCGGGTTGCTTCGTCGTACGCCTGCGAGAGCACGGGGACCTCGCAGTCCTGGAGCGAAGCGAACGCCTGGCCCACGTGATACATGGCGCTCCCGCCTACCGTGGCGACCGGGCGGTAGCCCGCACGTCGCAGGAGAGCGGCTTCGGACGGATCCAGGTTGGCGGTGAAGAGCGCGTTGGGGTCGTTCTGCAGTTCCTTGAGACGTTGCCGCGCCTGTACCGGGATCCCTCCCTTTGCCAGCGCCTTGAGGTCTTCGCACTCGCGCGCCTGTGCGGCCTCAAGGGCCTCCTTTTGGGTCTGTTTGCGGGCAGGATCCGTCGCTGACGGCCATCCAAAGCGCCAGCCCGATGGACGTACGGCGGGAATCGAGAGGGGGACGGTCAGATCCAGCACGATGGGCTTTACGTGATGACCGTCGTCGTAACGCATTTCGAGCTGAAGCGACTTCGCGGAGGTCGGTGCCACGTCGACGACCCACGTGGACTGCCGGGGCAGGAAAGCGAACGTGTCGTCCTCGCCGGTCTGGAAGCTCTGCAGTTGCGACTGTCCGACCCTTGCGATGTGGTGGCTCTCGGCGTCAGGCACGTCCTTGCGGCGAAACTCCACCGAGTGGCCGGCGCCGAGGAACGACATGTCGAGCAGGCTCGCGATGCTCGTGTGCGCGTGGCTGATGTGGGCGTGATGATGGCCTGAAACCATCGGAATTCCCTGGCTTGAACCGGCGCGCTCGAGTTGCTCGAGGAACTCGCGGTCCACCTCGGCGCCGGCTCCGACGAAGTGCATGCGAAACGCGTAAGGGTTGGTCGGCGTCAACTGGGGCAGGAACTCACGCGTCACGAGCTGCATGGCCTGCGTCTTGTCGCTGAATTCCCCGTCGGTGATGACGATGATGTAGATGCCCTTTTGCTTGCGGTACCGCGTGACCGTTCCCCGCAACGCCTCGACGATGGCCGTTGCGCCTCCGGGGGGATTCCGGTCGAGGGCACGGTGAAGATCGGCGTCGCTATCCACGTGGCCGGCAAAGGAAGGGTGGGAGTTGTAGAAGACCAGATCGTAGCCGACCCCGGCCTGCCTGCAACGATTGAGGAGCATGGATGCCAGATTGTAGACGTGCCCGTTCGAGTAGTCGGAGCCCATCGACCCGCTGTTGTCGAGGAGCAGGGCCAGGGTCATGTCCGGGTTGGCGACAGAAGGGGGGGCGTCGCGAAAGGAAAAGAACAACTGTGCAGCGGGCTGACCGGTGGTGCCGGCCACGACCTGCCAGGTGGCGTTGAGCAGGGTCGGGTGGGGCAGAGGTTGGAATCGATGTGGGAATGCTGTGTACGGCCCCCGCCGAAACAGCGACACAAAGTTCATGGTGAACGTGGTTCCACCGTCGCGGTGCGGTTCCTTCCGGGCCGGCTCGCCACTTTCGCGCCTTTCCTCGGCGGGCGCGATCGGGGTGTGTTCCTGTCGTTCAGCTTGGGGACGCCGCGGGCGGGCGTGCGGGGTGTCGGATGCGATCGGGGCGTGGAACGTCCTTCAACTCGGGGACGCCGCGGGTGGGCGTGCGGGGCTTCGCCCGGCGAGCGCGAGCAGCAGTGCGCAGGCGAGCGCGGCGAAGGCGGCCAGTCCCAGTCCCAGGTCGAGCAGGGGAGGCCAGTAGCGCAGCGTGACGCGATGCGCCCCCGCGGGCACCGGCACGGCCACCAGCGCGTGAAAGCTGCGCAGCACGGGGACGCGTACGCCGTCCACCCGCGCCTGCCAGCCGTCCTCGTAGACCTCGTTCGTGCACAGGACGCCCGGAGCGGAAGCGCGTGTGGAGACCGCGAGCGAGTCCATCGCGTCGCGGTCGATACGCACCGTCTCCGATGGCGGCGTCGGTCCGAGGGTTGGCGGCGGCGCTTCCGCGAGCAGCACGGTTTTCTTCGGGTCGACCGCACGCGACGCCACCAGCGCCAGCGCGCGTTCTCCGTTTACTTCCTGGCGAGCCTGGAAGACGAGCCACGCCCGGGGGAATGCGTGCGCGTTCACGACGACGTGCAGTTTACCCTGGTCGCTTATCATGCGGCGCGTTCCCAGAAGGTCGAGCAGGGGCGTCTCCACGGGCGGAATCATGAAGAGGTAGTTGAGCATCTCGATGGCCTGCGCTTGCTGTCCGCGTGGAAAGTGGCCGGCGCTGTTGAAGAAGAGGTATTGCACGTAGCGTCCGAGCGCGATCGGATTGTAGCCCTGGATGTTGGCCAGGCCGTGGTCGATCGTCCACAGCACGCCGGTACCGGGGATCTGCGGGGTGGTCCCCACGGCCACGCGATCCGTCCCCGCGTTGCGCGCGAGCGTTTGCATGAGGGGCGGGGGGATGAGCGGGGGAATTTCTCCCACTGTTCGGATGCACCCCTGGCCGTACACGAGCAGGTCGAG
>JAJXVI010000262.1 GCA_021782195.1 bacterium
TATCCTTCAGTTTCAACCCCCGCAGGCCCGGCTCCTGAATCAGGCGTCCCCACATCGACAACCGAATCGGTCGACCTGCCGCTTCCGCCCGACGGCGGCAAGGACGCCCGCGAGAAGTGGGTCGCCGACATGTTCGAACTGTCTAATCACGAGGTCGCCCGGGACAATCCCAGCGGGTTTGCCGAGAAGAAACAGAAGATGCTGGAATCTCCCTACGCGTATTTTCGCGGGGAAGACACCGCTTTCAATCTTGACCTTTCAAAATTTGCGCCACCAGACCCCCACGAGCCCCGAATCTCTTCCCCCGGCGACCTTCACGCGCTTAATTTCGGAACGTACCGCTCGGCTCAAGGCAATCTCGTCTACGACGTCAATGACTTTGATGAGGCCGTGTCGAGCCAGCCTTTCTCGCGCGACATCCTGCGCGACGCGACGTCCTGGATTCTGGCTTCGCGCGAGGCCGGTCACCCTGCGTCCCACCAGGAGGAGATTGCAAAGGCCTACGTCGACGCGTTCGTGAAGCAGTTGAAGGAGTTTGCCAGACACGGCGGATCCCATCATTTTGTGATCAACGAGAAGACTGCCCCCGATGGTCCCGTGAAGTCGCTCCTTGCGCATCTCGGGAAAACCGATCCCGCCCACTGGGTTGACAAATTTACGACCAGGGGAGCAGACGGGTCGTATCAGTTTGTCAAGACGGACACCGTCATCCCCCAGCCGGAGTCTCTCAAAGATGCCCTCGTGGCCGCCAGTCCACAGCTTCAGCACGCGAACGTGGTGGCGGTCGCGTCCAAACTCGACAGTGGCACGGCCAGTATCGGCCTTCCCCGTTACTATCTCCTCGAGCAACCTCAGGACGGCTCTTCCCCCCGCATCCTCGAAGTCAAACAGGAGTTGCGTTCCGCGCTGGCGGGAGTCCCTGACGTGCACGTGACGACCGTGGCCAACCGATCGGCCCAGGTCGCCGATGCTGCGGCCACACTTCCCGCCGAGCCCTATCCTCAGCTTGGCTCGTTCCTGGTTGCTCCGGCCGCCGTCGGCGCGGTCAGCCCCGATTCAGGAGAAGCCTCGTTTCTGGTTCGTGAACGACCGGCGGCAAAGTCATCCTTCGACCTCGATACGATGAAGTCGCACGAGATGGTCAGCGTGGCGCAGGTTCAGGGGCAGTTGACGGCTGCGTACATGGCGCGCCAGCCGGGCGTGACGGAGGCGCTCGAGAAGTTTCTCGATGACCATCCTCACTGGGCAGAGGAGCAGGTCACGCGTGCCACGGCAGCGGCCGGACGCGTGGACGAGAATTTCCACGCCTTCAAGAAGGATTGAGCGGACGGTTCGCCGTCCAGTGCGCTAGCAGGACGGCGAGTTCTCACTTGCGGTGAAGTCAAGTACGGCTTCACAAAACCACCCTGGTTTCTCCATGTGCGTCATGTGCCCGCAGGGGGAGATTCGGAGCCGTGCCCCCGGAATGGTTTGTGCGAGTTCCTCCGAACATCGCAACGGGGAAATCAGGTCGTTTCGACCCGCGATGACCAGGGTCGGCGAGACGATCCGCGTCGCCAGGGCGCGCCCGTCAAACGCGCGACACGCGGCGAGCTGTGCGCGATACGACGCGTACGACATGGGATAGGGGTTGTGCCCCGCCATTTCAACGATTCCTTCCACGGTCGCGGCGTCGTCGAGAAGCGCGGGCGACCAGTTCCAGGGCAGGAAGATGCGCGAGAGGGTCGCGTTCGAGATATCCGGGCACTCCTTCCAGACCTGTTCGATGCTTTCAAGAAATCGCAGGGCCGGCGAAATCGTTTCCATGGACGTCGAGTAGAGGATCACCCGTTCTACGAGTTCCGGGTACCTCGCTGCAATCTCCATCGCGATGAACCCTCCCATCGAGTGTCCGAGCAGATTGACACGCGGCAGTCGGAGGGTAGACGTCAGGGCGTGCACGTCGTCCGCCAGGTGCGAGATGGTGAGCGGATCGTTGACGGGCGCCGAGCGTCCGCTTCCCCGATGGTCCGGGAGCACCACGCGATGGGTGCGCGCCAGGGTCGGCGCCACGCCTGCCCATACCCCGAGGTGCACCCCCAGTCCGCTCAGCATGACGAGCGGGGAGCCGTCGCCCATGTCTTCATAATAGAGGTCGGTGTGGTTCAGTCTGATGGCGGGCACTGGTCCTCCGTATGGACGGCCGGGCATGGGTGAAAACTCAACCTCGTGATACGGCCGGATGGTTGTTTCGCGTCTTCCTCGTAGCGGTTAGGATCCCTGTAGAAGATCTGTTGGTGCAACACTGGGTTGAGTTCAGCACGAGGAGCAGTGACCATGCAGTTTCATAGCCTGTTTGACATTCTGGGTTCGGTGAGCGCGTGCGGTTTTCTCTCAATTTTTCCCGCTGTCGTGATCGCGGGATTGAGCAACGGGAGACTCGCGGACCGCGTGGTGGCCGCGATTGCGGGACTTGCTGCTTCAGTGGCGCTGGCCGGTGGTTTCTTCTGCGCGGCGTTTCAAAGCGTCGGGACGCTTCCCGCGCTTACCGCGGCCTGGATGGTGTGTGCGGGAGTCAGCACGTGGTTGACCCTGCGACTGACGGGGGGTATCCCCGCCGCGTCGCGTGAGCGTCCCCGCCGCACGGCGCATACACCGCACCTCAGCCTTTCTGGACTGCGAGCCAGTCGTGCAATGAGTCGGTGACGCGGAAACACCGCAGGATCGGGTTCTGGGTCGCGTTGAGCAGCCGATAACCACGCCACCGGAACCACTCGAAGACCAGGAAATGATCGACCGAGGCCACGGCGTCAAAGTCCTTGCCAATTTTGGAATAGTCGGGCTCGATGCGGTTGAACACCAGTGTTCGCGTGCGGCCACTCATGCTTCGGCAAATCCTGCGCATGACGCGACGAATCCGGTTGATGGCCCTGCGCCACACAGGCGTGCCGTTGCGTGCGATGTTCCACGAGGCCTTGATGAGCACCACGCCGCCGGGTGCGAGCACACGGTCGATCTCCGTGAAGAGGGGCACCGGGTCGAGGATGTGCTCGATGGTGTTGAAACTGAACACGGCGTCCACGCTTTCGCTTTCCAGCGGGAACGGCTGCGTGCAGTCCCAGCGCGTTGCATTGTAACCGCGCTGACGGGTGAGATTCACGGCCTCTTCCGAGACGTCGAGGCCCAGGTACTGCGGATGGATGTCACCCATCACCCCCGAGCCGCACCCGATTTCCAGCACGAGCCGCTCGTGCCCGCGCAAGAAATTGCGCAGGACTGCCAGCCTGGCCGGCTTTTCTTCCACGGCGTGGTGCTCCGCGTCGGTGATGTACTCGGTCTGCTCATAGTAGTGACGAATCACCGCAGGATCGATGTCAGTCATTTCTCTTCCCCTTCTTGGTACGTGTCGGTCATCAGGGCAGGTGTCGGTCATCAGGGCAGGTGTCGGTCTTCAGGAATCTTCCACGCGATAGGTGTCGTCGGTCGGCCGCACCGGGCGCTTCAGCCAGAGCGGGCGCCGCAGCCCGCCTGGCCCCGGGCCGCTTCGCGCCATGGCCTTCCATTTTTGATATTGCTCGAACGACGCGTTGGTGTCCACGAAGATGTCTCCATACCGGTCCTCCGGCTTTGCCCGTTCCACGCGCACGCGCTGATGCCAGCAGTGCATGCCGCTGATCGGATCGGGGTGCACGGGGAACGTGATGTTCTGGTGCACGCCAACGTCTGACCACCAGACCTGCTCGCTGTTTGCAACGTTCGATGCGAACGGTCTGGCGCCGTGCAACTGTCGCATGCGCCATTGCCCGTTGCCGAGCTCGTCGAGTTGAACGCGCGCGCTTGTTCCCCGGGCGCCGCCCATGGCGTCACTGGTTCGCCAGCGGCCAAGATGGTGAGAACAGCCTGCGATTCCCGGACGGATGGCCTCCGTTGGCCACGCGCGCAGCACGAAGTAGCCGATGTCCGTGGACACACGCACCAGGTCGCCTTCGCGCACCTGAAGGCGCAAGGCGTCGCTCGGGTGCAGCCAGAGCGGATTGCGATGAGCGATTTCGTAGAGCCACGGGGCATTTCCCGAACGACTGTGGATGAGCACCGGAAGGCGGAAGGTCGGCACGAGAACAAAGTCGCCGGGCGCGAGGTTTTCACGGTGAACGTGGCTCTTGATGTATCCGGGCAGGGTCTGATCGGGCCATCCCCATTCGCGCATGGTCGAAGAGTAGAACTCGAGCTTGCGCGAGGGGGTCGGAAATCCCCCGTCGGCCTCGTGCTTGCGGTACACCTCAGGGCGCACTTCGAAGGCGCCGTACCGGGTCATGTAGCCGTAGGGGTCGAGCCCCTCGCGCGCGGCCGCTTCTGGCAACCCCGGCACGGAGTTCTCGAAGATCCAGCGGTAGTACTCCTCGACGCTGACCTGTTCTCCAGGGCGATACGGCGACTCGAAGTACTTGCGCACGCCCAGTGATCCGTCCGGATCCGTCCGCCACGACAGGTCGATCCAGAACTCGTCTTCTTCCCAGACCTCACCGGGGTTGGCGTCGCGCGTGTCGCGCACGGTTCTTCCCATGCGCTGCAAAGCGCGACGCATCACCGGCTGGCGGAAGGCAATCCACTGACCTGCGTGGGTTTCCTGTGACATGAGGTCGTGGCGCTCCGACGCGAGCCCCATTGGCAGCACGTAGTCGGCGTACCACGCGGTTTCATTCCATGTCGGCGTCAGGGCGACGTGCACGCCCACTTTCGACTCGTCGCGCAGGGCCTCAATCCAGGAGAAACCGTCGGGGAGGGTCCACACCGGATTGAAGACCCGGCTGAAGTAGAGCGCGACGTGTCCGCGTTCCTCTTTAAGGAAGTGCGGCAGCAGGAAACTCATTTCGTAGTGTGA
>JAJXVI010000263.1 GCA_021782195.1 bacterium
GAAACCACCTGAGGAAGTAGTCAACCCCCCTGGAAGAAATATCCGCCGGGTGGCAAGATACTCGCCCTTGTGACGCGCAACTCGCCCCCGTGCTGCAGTGGAACAACGGTCTGGATGACTCCCTTCCCGAACGTGCGCTTCCCCATCAGCGTTGCGACGCCGCCGTCTGAAAGCGCGCCGGCGAGGACCTCCGCGGCACTCGCCGTCCCCCCATTGACGAGCACGATCATGGGCTTCGACGCGTGCATCTTCTCGCCGGGCGCACGCCGCACGTCGGTCTTCCCTTCGCGTCCCCGCTCGCGAAGCAGCACGTGGCCGGGCAGGAACAGTCCGGCCAGGGTGAGCGCGTTGCGGAGATCGCCTCCGGGGTCGTTGCGCAGATCGATCACAAAAGCCCGGGCACCGGCATGCGCCTGCTCGATGAGCGCGCGACGGGCCTGCTGCGCCGTCTGCGGTCCGAAAATCGAGATTCGCACGTAGCCCACCTGTCCGCCGAGAAGGCTGCCTCGCACCGGAGGAAGCGTGATCTGTTCGCGGGGAACGCGCACGGTACGCACGCGTCCACGTCCGCGCAGGACGGTCAGGACGGCGATGGAACCCGGTGGGCCCATGAGGGTGTTGCCGGCGGGGTAGAACCCCATGTTGCGCAACGCGCGTCCGTCCACGGCCACGATCACGTCGCCCGGACGCAACCCCACGCGACGGGCGGGAGTCCCCTCCAGCGCGGCCACCACGCGCAGTCCGCGGGGGTCGAAGCCAATTTCCACCCCGATGCCGACGAACGGACGAGACGACTCCTCTGCGGCCACGTCCGCGCACTGGGCCGGAGACAGCCAGGTGGTGTACGGGTCGCCCAGTGCGTTCACCAGCGCACGTATGGCACTCGTGGCGGCAGCGTCGGCACGTCGGGGGTGACGGGCGAGAAGAGAGCGCAGGATCACGTCGTAGCGTCCTGAGAGGCGCCCGGGTTCACCCACCCTGCGGCTCGCGGCTTTCAGGGAGCGGTCCCACGCCACGCGCGGAATCGGATACAGAAAGTAGCGGCGGAGCATCGTGACAACTTCCATCACCCGTGCGTATGGGGCGTCCTGCGCAAGCGCCATCCCACGAACGCTGAGCAGGAAGAGACACACAACCACCACGAAGCGAAAACCACGGCCGATTATTGCGGTGCGCACACTGTTCATCCTCACGGGCGGATTGTCCTCACGCGATGGATGTTGCGCACAACGCTCGGGTCTCCCTGCCGGGAGGTGCGCGGTGTCTGCGCGGTGCAGGAAGTCGCCTCGCCGCGGCGTATCCCCTCGGGCCCGCAGCCGGGCGTGTTCCACGCGCTCGCGCGCGAACCGTTCGCGAAAACCCGACCGAGTTCCACCTGACGGGCGCTGCCGAAAAAAGGGGCGCATCGAACGGGTCCAGAAGAAATGCCGGCGAGGGCACAACCCATTTTTTTGCGCACGAAGGCAGGCTTTGCCGTGTCACCACAACGCACGACGGGCGAACGTCGGCAGGTTCGCATGATGAGCAGCGCACGGGTTCCCACCGAGGCAGGAGAGTTCCGCCTGTGCCTGTATCAGACCGACCTTGACCTCAAGGAACATCTTGCCCTGGTGCACGGCGACGTCGCCGGAAGGGAAGGCGTACTCACGCGCCTGCATTCGGAGTGCTTCACGGGCGATGTGCTGGGGTCCTTGCGCTGTGACTGCGGCCCCCAACTGCACGAAGCCATCGGGATGATCGCGCACGAGCGGTGCGGCGTGATCCTCTACCTCCGACAGGAAGGGCGCGGCATCGGCCTGGTCGATAAACTGCGCGCCTACGACCTCCAGGATGAAGGCTACGACACGGTCGATGCAAACCTCCAGCTCGGGCGTGGCGCCGATGAGCGCGAGTACGCCACCGGAGCGCACATCCTGGCCGACCTGGGCGTGGGTTCGGTCGACCTCATCACCAACAATCCGCGCAAGGTCGCCGGGCTCGAAGACAACGGCATCCGCGTGCGCCGTCGCATTCCGCTCCAGATCGGGGCAAATCCAGAAAACCGTGAGTATCTGAGCACAAAGGCCAGTCGCCTGGACCATCTGCTGTCGCTTGACGTCGCGCCCGCCGTCTCGCATCCCGCGCACCCTGGGACGCCCCGGGCTCGTGAACGCCGGGCCGTTCCCGACCACCGCCCGCTCGTCACGGTGGCCGCAAGCCAGAGGCTTGACGCCCGGCTCGTGGCCTGTCCCGACCGGGGGACGTTTCACGAGCAACTGCGCGGCGCGCACGACGCAACCATGACAGGCATCGGCACGATACTCGCTGATGATCCCGCGCCCCCACGCAAAGAGCACGACAATCCAGACCACGAACCGTCGCTGGTCGTGGTCGATTCGCGCCTGCGCCTGCCCCTCTCGGCTCGCCTGCTGGGAGGTCGAAGCCGTCCTCTGCTGCTGGTCGGACCGCACCACGAGGCTGCAAAACGACGGGCGCTCGAGGAATGCGGCGTGCGAATCATCGAGGTGGATGAGTCTGGCGGACACCTCCATCTCGACCACGCGCTGAAACTGTTGCGGGGGTCTGGCATCCGCCGCCTGCTGGTCGAAGGAGGCGTGAGTCTGCTTACGGCCTTCACCAGACCGAATCGCTGCGACTTCATCGCACTCACGCTCGTGACGCGCTCCGCTGTGGAAGGCGGCCCGATGCTTCCCGCTCTGCCGGCGCTCCTCGACGAGCGCTGGCAGCAAGACGGGAACAACCCCGTGCTGCTGGCGTCCCTCGACTGGAAGTCGTAGGAATCGCGCACCGCCCACCTGCCTGAACGTCCGGGATCGTGGCGCTCGCGACCTGACGTCGCGACAAGTTGCGGGTCACCGGGAGGGGATTCGACCCGCGCAACAAGAAATAAGGGCGCCGATCCCCCTGGAGCCAGCGCGCATCCCCCTTGAGCGGGCACGCGATCGTGCGTTTCGGCTCTTCTCACGCAGTTCCGGTTGCAAGGAATGCGCGACCGTGCCCGTGTAGATGGCGACCGCACCTCGAAGATGAAAGGCCCGAAATTTCCGGAATGAACCTCAGCATCCTGACCATTATTCTACTTGGCATCGTGCAGGGGGCAGCGGAACTGCTCCCGATCTCCAGTTCGGCACACGTCATCGTCGTCGAGAAACTGCTCGGCCTGCCGGCAAGCAGTCCCCCCATGACCTTCCTCCTGGTCATGCTCCACACCGGCACGATGTTCGCCGTGCTGCTCTACTTCTGGCCGCGTTGGAGAAAGTTGCTGCGCGGGGAGGGCATGCTGACCGCAAGTTCGTTCGTGAAGGCGATCGTCTTTGCAACGTTCGCAACGGGCGTCCTGGGTCTTCTTCTCAAGAAAATCATCGAGCACATCATCCACGGCAAGGACGTCGAGACCATCTTTGGCAACACGCATCTCATCGCCGCCGCGCTCCTGGCGGCCGGAGTCCTGATTATCGTGGCCGACCGGTTCGATCAGTCCAGTGAACAACGCCCCCTGACGACCTCCAGGTGCGTTGGCATCGGACTCATCCAGGGGCTCTGTCTTCCGTTTCGAGGCTTCTCGCGTTCCGGGGCGACCATCTCACTCGGCCTCGTGCAGGGGCTGTCCCGAGAGTTCGCGGAAGACTTCAGCTTCGCCCTGGCCGTGGTCCTCACGCCTCCAGTGGTGGTGATCGAACTCTACCGAATGATCAAGGAATCACACGGCACGGCAATCACCCACACGGCGGGCGCGGTCGGCGCACACGCCGCGCACGTGGTGACCGCGCTGCACTACGGGGAGATGGTCGCACCGGGCCTGCTCGGCATGGTGTTCAGTTTCCTGTCCGGCCTCCTGGCCCTGAAGTGGCTCTCCGCGTGGCTGGAAAACGGCCAGTGGAAGCTCTTTGGCTACTACTGCCTGGTGGCTGCCGTGGTGGTGTGGCTCCTGCCCGTGTGACGAACGAGCGCTATCAGGGCGCGGATGCCGCCGTCGACGACGCGACGCAACCGTACGCCTTGACGTAGGGGCGCATTCCGTCAAGACTCTGAAGCACCACGCTGCCCTGTCCACTGGAGGCGGCCAGCATGAGGCCGTCCCCCACGTACAACCCGACGTGAGTCACCCCGCCATAGGCCTCGCTCGACTGCGCGGTCGTGGCGTCAAAGAAGACGAGATCGCCGGACTGCGGAGCACCGTGCCGCAACGCGAGCCCTTTCAAGCCCTGCTTTGCGTCGTAGTACTGGTGATCCGCCATCCGCGAGAACGAGGCGTCGGTCACGTGTGCCCGGACCATCGCGCAACGCGTCAGCATGCCGCAATCCGTCGAGGATACCCCGTTACCCCCCATCGCATACGGGGTTCCAAGCATCCGGGAAGCTTCGTAGAGCACTTTGCCGGCCGCCGATTTCTTGGGCGGATGGGACCAGAACGACCCGTTCTCCATCTGGGAAAGGTAACCCGCCGTGCGTGCATCCACCTCACGACCATCGCTGCCTGAACCGTAAATCGCTTTGTAGAGCGTCATCGCGCGCGCAGTCCGGGTCGTGTAGGAGCCGGACGGACCCACGTCAAGACGCGGGTTCCAGCGATGAAGAATCTCCTGGAGGCGACTCACGCGTCCGGCCGAAGAAGCGTCGGTCGATCCGACACGCAGGCCAGTGTAAGGGCTTGACGACGCAGATGGGGAGGTCTTGCCGACCGGAGACGACTCCATCAGACAGAAAGAGAGGTTGCTCGTGCGCGCCGCGAGTGTCTCCCACGGGGCTCGAACCGCACCGCAGCCCGAGCCCGCCGAACTCACCGTGACCTGCACGGCCTGTGACGCAGTCGACATCGCGCGACGAAAGCTCGCGGGCTGCTCGTCAGTCAAGAG
>JAJXVI010000264.1 GCA_021782195.1 bacterium
CAAGGACTGGAAAGTCATGGAGATTCGCGGCTCGTGACAGAGTGGATTACCATCGGTGTAATCGTTGCTGCTCACGGTGTTCACGGTGAGGTTCGCGTCAAGATTGAGACTGATTTCCCGGACCGGTTCGCAGCAGGAAACACTGTAACTCTTCTGATCGACAGAGAAGGCGCGGCCGCCCAGAAAGAGTCGGAGACACCACGCCCCTTTCACATCAGCGAATCGCGGGAACACCGAGGAATGGCTCTTCTGGCCTTCACGAACGTGCGCGACCGTGAAACCGCGGAATCGTTGCGCGGAGCGCGCGTCGTGATTCCACGCGAGGAAGTTAGACCGCTCCCTCCCGGAACCTGGTACATCTTCGAACTTGAGGGCCTCGAGGTCCAAGACAAGAAGGGCACCTTCCTGGGCATCCTGGAAGAGGTTCTGCATCCCGGCGGAAATGATGTATATGTGGTGCGAAAGGATGGGCGCGAAATGCTTTTGCCGGCCATCAAAGAAGTGATTGTCGAGGTGGACCTGGCGGCCCGTCGTATGATCGTCGATCCGCTGGAGGAGGAGACAGAGTCTTAGGCCACTCGTCACTCATGCGTATCGACATCATCACCATTTTTCCCGAGATGTTTGCACCCATCCATCACAGCATCATCCGCCGTGCAACCGACGCCGGTCGTCTCGAGATTGTCCTTCACCAGCTACGCGATTATACCCACGACCGCCACCGCACTGTAGACGATGTGCCGTACGGGGGAGGCGCTGGAATGGTCATGAAGGTCGAGCCGTTCTTTGCTGCAGTCAGAGCCGTGCAGCAGATGGCGTCCCCCCGCGGACACGTCATAATGACCAGTCCGTCCGGTGTCAGACTGACTCAGCAGCACGTTGAACGACTGGGTGGCTATCCAAGGCTCATCGTAATTTGCGGTCATTATGAAGGAATCGACCAACGTGTTTGCGATGCACTGGTCGATGAAGAGTTTTCTATTGGTGACTTCGTGCTCACAGGTGGAGAAATTCCGGCCCTGGCACTCGTCGATGCTGTATCGAGGCTCCAACCAGGAGTGATTGATGAGGCATCACTCGTGCATGAGTCGTTCGTGACTTCCCTGCTTGAGGGGCCCCAATATACCCGTCCGCGTGAATTTGAAGGAATGGAGGTGCCTGCAGTGCTACTCTCTGGCCATCACGCCGAGATTGCCCGCTGGCGCCATCGAGAGGCGCTGCGTCGTACCGTCGAGCGACGTCCTGATCTCCTTGCGGAGGCGGAACTGAACAGTGATGATCGACGATACCTGTCATCACTGAGTCCCGAGGAGGCAACAACATGAATACGACTGTACTGCTGCTTGCAGTAATTCTGCTCGGGGCGTTGCGGTTGACATTCCTGGTTCGCCCAGAACTCGAGATGAGAGCAATCTGGCTTAAACCACTCCTGCTCGGTATCGTTGGAGTTGTGGCTGCTTATGGCTGGTATACCGACGTGGATGCACTGGCACCCCCAATCCGTGTCGCCCCATTGATTCTCGTCGCAGCCGTGCTCGGCATTGTCTTCCTTCCTAACGGAACCTTCGACACACTACAACGCAAGAACGTCCTGGAGATGCTTGACACGCTGGTTGTGGCAGGATTTACCGCGCTGGTACTGATTGGATTCATCGTACGTCCATTTTTCATCCCCAGCGTGTCAATGGTGCCAACCTTGCAGGTAAACGATATGGTACTCGTGGACGAACTTGCATATCGATTCTGGACGCCGGCGCACGATGATGTTATTGTCTTTGTACCACCGGCAAATTCTGCGGAGGCCGCGAGCTTGAAGGGCAAGGACCTCATCAAGCGCATCGTCGCAGTCGGTGGAGAGACCATCGAGGTGCGAAACGGAGTGGCCTACCTTAACGGCAAGCGTCTCATCGAACCTTTCATTCTTCCACAGACGCAGGGCAGCCCCGGTTATAACTTCGGTCCGCTCAAAGTTCCAATGGGAAGCGTCTTCTGCATGGGAGATAACAGAGGTAACAGCGAAGATTCTCGCTTCTGGGGAACACTGCCAGTAAAGAATATCATTGGCAAGGCCTTTTGCATCTTCTGGCCCCCATCGCGAATCGGAAGATTGCGGTAGGTTCGAGCAGTCCCCTGTCGTGTAGATTGAGAGGTAGCGATGAGACGTCTGTTGGGGTTGATCGGCACGTGGGTCGTTGTACTCTCTGTGATAATGGGAGTTCCGGCCGTTGCCCAGTCGGCCGGATATGTGCTCTACGTCAACGGGGCCATTGCGAGTGACGCCTATCCACAGATTCGTAACGGGGTGGCCTACCTCCCGGCCAACTCGCTGGCCCAGGCAATGGGAGCGGACATCAGCTGGAATTCACGATTGAACGTGGTGACCGTGAATGGGCAGACTGTCGAAGGCAGGCCTCTACAGGAGGACGGCGTTCTTCTGCTGCCAATCGAGGCTGTGGTACGCGCGGTGGGTGGTTCGGTCGTGTGGGACGGTCAAAACCGTGCGATTCGCGTCGCGACGCAAGGACAGGTCGCTTCCGCACCCTCGACCGCTGGCACCGGAAACTCACCTGCTCCAGGCAATGCTACGACCCAGGTGTATACACCTGTTCCGGTTTATACACCCGCCCCCGTATATACCTCAACTCCAGTTCCGGCCTACACGCCGACAGCCGTCAATACTCCAGCCTCGATCTACACGCCGTCCACGACCCCGACGACAGGCGCGCCGGGATCCGGCGCGTCGGTGACTGTTGCGCCCTACCAGGTTGGTTCGGGTTCAGTATACGTTCCGCGAAGCGTTCAGAACAGCGTATTTGCGGTCACGGTAACCAACATTGAGCGCGTGACACAGATCAAGAACTACTATCATCCACGTCCTGGTTACTCGTTTGTGATCGTATATCTGTCACAGCAGAACGTCTCCAATGAAGTGCAGATTTACACAGGCCGCTTCTCGCTTCTTGACCAGTATAATCACGAGTATGACTACATTGAAGGGCTGAGCAACTTCTGGCTGGTCATACTGCGACCCTACGGAATCAACTTCGGGTACCTGGTGTTCGAAGTTCCAGTCAACGCTCGTCCGACTCAGCTGGCCCTTCACGCGCTCAACCAGGCACCTCTTACCCTCAACCTGTACTAGATGCGGAACGGTGAGGTGGCAGAGCCGCTTGTGATGGCGACGGCCCACCTGACGCTTGACAGGTATGCTATACTTAGGTTTGTCTGGCGGCATGCTGACCGTCGCTGTAGCATTTTGCGTGGTGTCGTCGTGTGCACGATGAGGTGAGGCTTGCGTGACATTGCCTCAAGAGACGTTGCTTCACGAGACGTCCACGCAGACCAAGAAGGGATTTCTCCAATGGATATCATTCGCGACCTCGAAAGAGAGCAACTGAAGAGCAGCGTTGTTGAGTTTCGCCCGGGCGACACAGTGCGGGTCCAGATCAAGGTTATCGAAGGTGGCAAGGAGCGGCTTCAGGCGTTCGAAGGAATCTGTATCGAGCGCCGGAACGGTGGCCTGAAGGAGATGTTCACCGTGCGAAAGATTTCGCACGGAGTAGGAGTTGAGCGCACACTCCTGCTGCACTCCCCGCGCGTCGACAAGATTGAAGTCACCCGTTACGGTGATGTGCGTCGCGCGCGACTGTATTATCTGCGCAGCCGAGTCGGAAAGCGTGCCCGCGTTCGCGAGCGCAAGGTCACCGGCAATGAGGGTAGGTCATAGGAGATTCCTCCGGTATCCCCACGATACGGAGCGGGCAACCCGACCCGCATCCACCGGCTCGTGTACCGGCGTTGGCCTCGACTTGCTGGCCTGCCCGATCTGCTCTGCCGTGCCCACGATAGCACGGCAGGGCAGTTCTCTTGTGGGCACAATTTCAACTGGCGGCCCTCTGCGCCACGACTCTCCGTTCCAACAGGGTCTGCAAGCAACAGCACGGTTCGGGGCGAGCCTGTGGACCGTGTCTGTAGATGCCACCTTTCCTGCGGTGCGGTCATGCTGCTGCATACCGCCATTTCATTGGAGCGCCAGTGACCACCGCTACTCTCGTCATCATCACGGCAACGCTAGCCCTCTTACGAGCCTGCTTTCTGTTGTTTCCCCGCGCGCGAATGAGGGCTGCGTACGTGCAGTTCGCATTTCTCGCGTGTTTCGCTGCAATCTGCGTGTATCAGTTGCACGCTCCGGGCGCGACAGCGTCGGGGACGTCCGTGGCAACAAGAACGGCCACCCTGGCCGTTGTCGTACTTGTTGCAGCCCTCGCCACGCCGCGCGGAGATGGGGGGGTGTGGACGGACAATCAGAAGAAGCTTCTTCTCGAGTACCTCGATTCAATCGTCTTTGCAGGCGTACTGGCACTGTTGCTCATGACCTTCGTCGTGCGGAGTTTTTACATCCCGAGTGAATCGATGGTTCCCACCCTGAAGGTCAACGACATGATCCTCGTGAACGAGCTTGCCTATCGTTTCTCCTCTCCAAAGCGAGGCGACATCGTGGTATTCCATCCTCCTCCACGCGCCAACAGCAAGGGCCAGGACTTTGTGAAACGTGTCATTGCGCTCGGAGGCGACACTATCTGGATACGACACTACATTACATACCTGAATGGAGTGCCCGTCTCCGAGCCCTATCTGAACCACGCCGCAACCGAGTTTGGCGAGTTATCACAAAATTTCTCGCCATTCACCGTGCCGCGCGGTGACGTGTTCTGCATGGGTGACAATCGTGGCAATAGCGAAGACTCAAGAGCGTGGGGCCCACTGCCCGTCAAGAACATCATCGGCAAGGCCACGGTCATCTTTTTCCCGCTGAGACGCATCCGCTGGCTGCATTAAC
>JAJXVI010000265.1 GCA_021782195.1 bacterium
ACGGTCCCGATGCAAATCCAAAACCACACGACTGTCGAAAGGTACTACAGGTCATGCACGCGTTTGACACCGGAAATACCGGGTTCATGCTGCTTTGCGCGAGCCTCGTCATGCTCATGACGCCAGGGCTCGCTTTCTTTTACGGAGGACTGGTCGGGCGCAAGAACGTCCTCGCCATCATGATGCAGAGCTTCGTCTCGATGGGATGGACGACCGTCCTGTGGGCCGCCATCGGCTACTCGATGTGCTTCTCCGGCACCTATGGACACGGCGACTTCTTCGGCATCATCGGAAACTTCAACAACGCCTTCTTCCACGGAATCACACCCAGCACGCCGATGCCACACGACAACATTCCCCTGTTCGTGTTCATCGCCTACCAGATGATGTTCGCCATCATTACCCCCGCCCTCATCACCGGGGCGTTCACAAACCGCATCAACTTCACCGCCTATTTCGTCTTCCTGACCGTGTGGCTGCTGTTCGTCTACTTCCCGTTTGTCCACATGATCTGGGGTGGCGGCATCCTCGCCGCGTGGGGCGTCCTCGACTTTGCGGGCGGTATCGTTGTGCACGCGATCGCCGGCTTCGCCGCGCTTGCCTCAATCTTCTACGTCGGCAAACGCAGCGTCAATGATCGTGGACCCCACAGCATTCCGCTCGTCGCCCTCGGCACGGGCCTGCTCTGGTTCGGCTGGTACGGCTTCAACGCAGGCAGCGAGCTCAAGGTCGACAGCGTGACCGCGGCGGCCTTCCTCAACACCGACGTGGCGGCCTCGTTCGCAGCCATGACCTGGCTTGTCATCGCGTGGTACTTTGAGAAGAAACCGAAGTTCCTCGGCCTTTTGACCGGCGCCGTGGCCGGCCTCGCCACCATCACCCCGTGCGCGGGCTACGTCACCATCTCTAGCGCCATCATCATCGGCATCGCAGCCGGTATCGTCTGCTACCTGGCCGTCAGCCTGAAGAACAAGCTGGGCTGGGACGACGCACTCGACGTCTGGGGCGTGCATGGAATGGGTGGCGTCCTGGGCACCATCCTCCTTGGAGTTTTCGCCGACCTGAGCATCAACGCGGCGGGCGCGAACGGACTGCTGCTCGGCAACGGCAGCTTCCTGTTCAAGCAGACCGTTGCGGTAGTCGGCGCATCCGTCTATGCGTTCGCCTTCACCTACGCAAGTCTCGTGCTCATCAACCTGGTGACGCCTGTGAAGGTGACGCCAGAGGACGAGAAGGCCGGCCTCGACGAGGTTCTGCACGGAGAGATCGCCTACCTGATGGAGGACGTGACCGAGATCATGGGTCGCGCGTCCTGACCATTTCGTAAGCGACCGGCGCGGGGACCCGGAGGAAACTCCGGGTCCTCTGCTCCGCTCGGGAAAGCCCCGCCCGCGAGTCGGTCGAGAAACTCGAACGCGTCCCCTCCCCGTCAGCCGGGCGCGGGCAACGCCCGCAGACCCGGGGACGCAGGCAGTGCGCCCGTCCCCGCCGGCGAAGCCATCCCCGTAGATCCCGCCGCCGAAGCTGCCCCCACCGTCGCAGAAAACCCCAGCGTGGAGAGGACCCGGCTCATTACAACGGCCGCCAGCCCCGCAATCCCCGTCATCGCCCACCCGCTCGACGGCATCGACAGCGCGAATACCCCCTGCACCGGCGGTACCACCAGCGCCGTGGCCAGCAGCGCAGTCGATGCAGCCACCGCCTTCACCACCGGATGGGTGAGCGTCCCCTCGGCCCAACCCGCGTCCAGCGTCTGCGCCAGCTGGGTCACCACGATGCTGCTGAACGCGACCGTCCGCGCCTGGACCAGGCTGCCACCCCCGCTGAGGGTGAGGATGTAGTTGAGCGCCGCGGGGACGCCCGTCGACACCGCGCGTCGAAGCGAGTCGGTCCGCAGGCTGCGATCGAGCGCCAGCAGCCCCTCCCGGCGCAGCGATGACAGATGACGGTGCTCCGGCCGCTGCAACACCACCGACATGGCGGGTAGCGCGTCGGTGATCAGGTTCACAGCCAGGATCTGGCGCGTGACCAGCGGGGAAGGGAACCCCATCATGCTGGCGCCAACCACCAACCCCAGTTCACCCAGGTTCCCGCCCAGCAGCAGTCCGAGCGAACGACGCATGTTGCGCCAGTAACTGCGCCCTTCGAGGAGCGCCATCACCAGCGTGGCGAAGTCGTCATCCCCGAGCACGAGATCGGCCGCCTGACGCGCCACCTCGGTCCCGCCCTTCCCCATCGCAACGCCCACGTCGGCGAGTCGCAGAGCGGGCGCGTCGTTCACGCCGTCCCCGGTCATCGCGACGGTGTGACCGAGCTTTTGCAGTCCCTCGATGATGCGCAATTTATCCAGCGGCGTGGCGCGGGCGATGACGGTCACGTCGGTGAGGCGCGCAGCAAGCTCCTCTTCCGACAACCCCTCCATCTCCGCGCCCGTGAGCAGGTTGAGGGGCAGCCCAGCCTCCACCGCGATGGCGCGCGCCGTCGACGGGTGATCGCCCGTCAGCATGACCACGCGCACACCGGCCTCGTGGCAGTTCGCGATTGCGGTTGCCGCGTCCGGCCGCAGGGGATCGCGAATGCCGACGAAACCGATCGCGACGAGTCCCGCGGGACGCTGCGGCGGCAGTTCGGCGTCGCCTTCCGCCACCAGCAGGACGCGCAGACCGCGACGTGCCAGGTTGTCTGCGCGATCCAGCAACTTATCTCGCAGACCGTCATCGAGTGGACGGTCCGCTCCCTCGACGCGCACCGTCGCGCACAGCGGGCCGAGTACTTCAGGAGCGCCCTTCACGCGCATTCGGCCGCGGACGACGGCGGCGTGAAACGAGCGGGACGGGTCGAACGGGGCGGCGTGCGTGCGGCGCGCCCGCACGTGTTCGGCGAGGCCGGCCGCGTCGGCTGCGGTGAGGACCGCGACGTCGGTCGGGTGCGCGTGTGCGTCCGCACCGTCAGGGTGGGGACTTGCCCACGCCGCGGTCAGCAGTACCGCGCTCAGCGTGTCGTTGAGCGGATCCTGTGTCCCGTTGAAACGGGCCTCGTTGATGAGGTCGGCCACCAGCGACACGCGCAGGTTGCCGAGGGTGAGCGTTCCGGTCTTGTCGGTGCAGGCCACGTCCACGCGCCCGAGCGCCTCCACCGCAGAGAGTCGCCGCACCATGGCGTTGCGCCCCGCGAGACGCTTCGCGACCGCGACCTGGCCGAGCCCGGCCAGCAGCGGCAACCCTTCGGGGACGGCCGCGAGCGCGATGCTGGCGCCAATTGCAAGTTGCGGCAGGAACGGCTGCTGGCGAAGCATCCCCGACACGAGGACAGCCACACCCCCGACCGAAGCCAGCGGAAGCACCTGTCGCAGCAGACCTCCCAGGCGCTGGCCAAGGGGGGTATGCTGCGTCTCGTCCATCGCGAGAGCCGCGGCCGTCGCGCCCAGGCGGGTCTCGTGGCCCACCGCGAAGACCACGGCGCGCCCGTGTCCGGTCACGACGTCGGATCCTTCGAGGACCACGCGTGCCGCCTGCTCGCCGCCGTGCGACTGTTTCACGACCGGCAGTGACTCGCCCGTCAGGCTCGCCTCATCGACCTCGAGAGCAGTGGCGCTGATCACACGGGCGTCTGCGGCCACACGGTCGCCGGGCGCAAGCACCAGGATGTCGCCGTGCACGACTTCCCCGAGGGCAACCAGCACGGTGTGGTTGTTGCGCAATACGCGCGCCGCCGGCGCCGAGATGCGCTTCATCGCCTCGGCCGCGCGGCCAGCCTGGTGCTCCTGCCACGCACCGACCACCACGTTCATCGCCAGCGTGCCGACAATGACCGCAAAGTCGAGGTTGGCGCCAAGAAACAGCGCGAGCCCACCAGCGCCGGCCAGGATGGCCTGCATGGGCGAGCGCAACTGGTCGAACACCGTCTTCCACATCTCGTCGATGCGGGAACGCGTCACGGCACCGTGACGGCGGGAGAGCGCCATTTCGGGGGAGAGACCGTGGGGGCGCGCCTTCAGCACTTTCATCACGCTCTCAACGCTGCGCGCGCCCCACTTCTCAGGGCGCGGGTCGGCCAGTTCCACCATCACGGAACGCTGCCGCTCGCCGCCGCGCAGGTGCCACCAACCGAGGGCGCCGGCGACCATGGCCGCCACATAGACCGGCTGTGAAGCGCGTTCGGGCGATACGGTCGTGCGGAGGTCCCAGAGGGCGCCGAAGACGTTGGCGCACAGACTCACAAAGACGCCCTGGCGGACCGCCGCATCACGCCGCGCTCCCGTCTCGATGATGGCGCTGATGCCGCCCAGGTCAGGCGAGAGAAGGTCGGCGCGGGCCTGGAATCGTCCGCTGCGACCGGTCGAGAGGGCGATAGCGAGATCGCATTGCGCGAACGGTTCGGCGGCGTGTGCATTGTCGGAGACGTAGAAAACGCGCATGCCTTGCTGCTGACGCGAAGTGATCACGGACATGGCGTCCTGGTGTAGAATCAGTTTCACCCCGGCCCGCGCCGCGACGGCAGTTGCCGCCTCAGGGTCGTTCGCGACGAGAAGCCCGACCTCGACCCCGTGCCGCTGACAGGTCCTCAGCAGGTCTTCCACCCCGGGGGCAAGGCGCGGACGAAGGAACACAAGCCCGACGTCAAGCCAGGCGCCGTCATCGGTCTCGCTCGACAGGACGAGCGCCGCTTCGCCCCGATGCAGGGCGCGCACGGCGGGCGGCATCTTCGACAGGTCGTTGGCATGCTGAATTCGCCAGCGTCGCCCGTCGATAGCCGCGATGGCCTGGTAACCGTCGAAGGTGCCGTCCTCGGCCGTACAGACGCCGCGGCTGGCGAGGTCGTTGACCC
>JAJXVI010000266.1 GCA_021782195.1 bacterium
GCGGTAAAAATGCAACTGGCCATGGAAAAAGTCAACCAGAGAAATTTGCGCGACGGTCTGGTGCGTCTCGAGATGGGAGTGGGTATCGACACGGGAACCGTCATCGTCGGGTCGGTCGGGTCGCTGGTGCGAGCGAAGTACACGGCGGTCGGATCATCGGTGAATCTTGCGGCTCGTATCGAGTCCTGCACGGTGGGGGGGCAGGTGCTCATTTCCCGTGCAACGCTTGCAGCGTCAGGAGACGTCATCGACGTGGCCGCGCCATTCGCGATCGAGGCGAAAGGCTTTCGAGAGCCGGTGGCGGTCTATGAAGTGCGGGGTGCGGGCGACCTTCGCGTGCCTGTGATTCGGCAGAGGTTCATGCCTCTTGACCCGCCAATGTCGGTCAATATTTCAACCTTTGAAGGCAAGCACGTGGAAGGAGCCCGTTTCGACGCTTTTGTGCATGCCATTTCAGAGCGGGGGGCCAGGTTGCATCCCGATCAGCGGCTCGCCTTGCTCCAGGACCTGAACATCCGGCTGCCCGGGCAGCGCGGCGGAGAGGTGGCGGAGGTGTATGCCAAGGTTATCGAGATGGGTGACGAGGTGACGGTACGCTTTACGGGCATGAATCAGCACGCCCGAACTCTTCTGGCCTCGATGCTTATAGCGTGTCGAGACGATTCTTGAGCGGCGGGCCTTTGCTCGAGCGGTCTTGACTGTCTCGTCGCGGTAGGGCGGCGGCCCTGCCGTGCCTTCTGCAGTACGGCAGGAGTTCAAAGTGCTGTGCCCAACCATGGGGAGCCGGTCTGGCAGCGTCTCATCGCTGCAACAGGCGTGGCATTGATGTGAGAGGAGCGCTTTTCATGGCAGTCTTTCGACAGGTTATTTCAACGCTTGGCGATAGCGGGATGGAGGTCATGGGGCCCGACGTCCTCATCTGGCACTATCCTCGAAACGACATTGTAAACGGCTCTCTACTTACTGTTGAAAGCAATCATTTCTGCGTTTTGAAGTCGCGTGGTGCCATCCTTGATGTCTACGAAATGGGCCAGTATGCGGTGCAGACGCCGGATCATCCGCTGCTGGGAAGTGTTCAACAGGCATTCTGGGGTGGGCAGAATCCGTGGCAGTATGAGGCCATCTATGTCAACCGGGCGAAGCTCGTAATTCGCACCAGCGGTCTTGCCCTGTCACGCGAAATGGCCGAGATGGCCTATGATGTCGACTACTACATCCACGTCGACACCAAGGAGGCGGCGACCCTGCTCATTCAGCACATGCCGTACGCAGGGCACGTACTAAACACCAGCGCGGTCAATGAATACGCCGGGCCGGTCATCGAGCAGGCAATCAATCAGCTCGTCCAGGTCACGCCCTTGGAACAGGTCAACGAAAAGATTCATGACCTGAGTCTGCTTGTGACCCAGCACCTTCAGGAGTTTCTGCAGGCCTATGGCATTCATCTCGACACGGTGAAGGTCCTCGTACGTCCAAAGGACGAGCGCATGAAGGCGCTGATTTCGCTCAAGGAGTCTGAACTGCGCGGATAGTGGGCCGGAAGCGACTACACGGCTATGTTGATGGCAGAGCGTGGCGTTCTTTCTGCTCCGAACATGGCGGTGGGTGAGCCGTTCAACATCCACGGGGCAGTCATGTCGGTGGGGCACGATGGCATCAGCACGCCGGTCGTGCACACGTCTCGTGTTTCAGTTTCGAGTTGACCTGTCTTGATGGACCGCCAGCCAGTCGATCCCGTTGTTCAACATCTCCAACAACTGCTGAACGGATGCGGGTACAATTTCTATGCCAACAAGAATCAGGCTCGCGCTCACGACCTTCTGGTGCGTCAGAAGGCCTGCGCGTCTTTGAGTCGCGCGGCGGCGAGCCTGGGTCAGCTGGCGATTGACTTTCAACGGGCACGCATTCCTCCGCCTTCTCGGGACCACCCGTTTCCGCCGAGCGACTTGATAGGGCTCCTGGCCTCCATCAAGAACGCCTCTCAGGAGGTGCTTCGCCTGGAGGCCGTGGTGCGGGGGATGTCGGTACCGTCGAACGACGCAACCTGGCAGCGCTACCGTGAGGAACTCTCGTTGTTGACCCTCCTTCTGGAGTTCGACGTGGGACTGATCACGAAGGCGGATGCAGTTGAGCAGGCGGCTGCGGGTCTTGACGCCAATGGTTGGGGCGAGGCCACGCGGCACGATTTTGATGGTCTGCTCACTTCACTGCGGGATCTGGCCCACGAGCGTGAGCGACTGCTGACAATTCCTCGCTGAGACCGCTTTATGACCCGCGACTGAGTCTTGCCGTTCGCGTCTAGAGGTGTCGGGGCGCTTCGTGCGATGGGCTCGCGTCACGGGTCTCGCTGGCTCACGTACGTACGTCGGCAGGTGATTTCAAGTTGGTTTTACCCCGATTCGGGAACGATGACTCAGGAACGATGATTGGAGTTGATGGCATTGGCGCAACGTTTACATGGATTACGGCGCAGTTTCCTGGTGTGTCTGATTCTTCTGGCCGGGGTGCTTCTGGCTCGATCGCCGGCGCGAGCCGATGCGGTCTCCTCCAGCCAGCCCCCATTTACGCTGGAAGACTGGGCTGCTCATACGCGATTCAAGAGCATTCAGAAGCAGCAGTATGGTGGGATTGTCTTCTACGAGATCACGTTCAACCCCAGTACCTCGAAACTGCACGAGGGGCCGTGGAAGGTTGTCGTCTCGTATAACAACCGGACGCACGCGTGGATCGCGTTGCGAGCGACGGTGGTCCACAAAGGTCCGGGCTTCACGTTTCCCCGAGAGGCCACTGACTACTGCCTGTCGTTCAACTCCCGCAGTTGTGGTTCCAAGCTGTGCATGGATACCAACTTTGGTGACCTTGACGTTCGCTATGAGTTGCCCACTCGTCTTGGAACGCTCGAACTCGTCGATGCGGCCGTGCTCGACGTGGCTCAGACGGCGGACGAACTTTACGACGATCTGCTTCCACTGTGCGGTCCCGCAACTCCTTCTACTGCTCCATCCGTGACTCCATCCGTGACTCCATCCGTGACTCCATCACAGCCTTTGCCACCAGACTCGGGGCTACCGAAGCAAGGGCTTGTTCCCACGCATTGACCTCCCAGCCATTTCTGCGCCTGCTCCTCGATGGCGGGACTCCTCGTCGGCTCCCTTTGTTTGTGAGGGCCCCGTCATGTCAGGGCACCGGTGTCGATGGCGTGTGAGACCCCTATCCCGGGGTGTGGGTCGTCAGTGAGAGTCGCTCACTCCGTCGTCTGCTGAACTTCCAAAGGAAAGGCGCGTGGGGAGTTCGTGCAGGTGGGGAACCGGCGTATTCGACGTCGAACAGATGTCTTCCAACAGTTGCTCGAGGTGAGGAGAAGGAGAATGAAGGAGCCGATGTCCCCTGCTGTGCTGGAGCTTGTAGCGGCTCGGTTTCGCTTGCTGTCGGAGCCTACTCGGCTGCGGATTGTGCAGGCATTGCAGGGGGGGGAGCGAACAGTCGGGGAACTGACCGCGATGGTCCTGTCGACCCAGCCCAATGTCAGCAAGCACTTGAAGATATTGCTGGATGGAGGAATCCTCTCTCGTCGGCCTGTCGGAGCCGTGGCTTACTATTCGATTGTTGATCCCGTTGTGTTCCGCCTGTGCGAAGCCGTATGCGACTCGCTTCGGGAACGAGCCGGCGCGCAGGTTGCCCTTCTCAAGACTGCTCAGGGTGAAGTCGACGCGCAGACACCCCGGATGGAAGGCCCCGACTGGTAGACGTGAGGTGCACCGTCGAGGCTGAGCTTCTTCGGCGGCAGGCTACACGAGGGGGCACCTCGTTCGGTCGCAGATGGCGACCGTTCCACCTACGAGGTCATTGCTGGAGAGCATGGGAGTTGTGTGTCTCGAGGCCGGCGCTGACCTCCTGGGCTTCCGCGCAGTGACGTTTCGTCCCTTTCCCGACTCCTTGCGAATGCGCTGTCTGTCTTGCGTGCACTGAGGTCTGTTTCCTGTGCGAAGGTTTTAGGACGGTTTTTCGGGAAGGGAACCGAACCAGCCTTGCCAGTCTCGGAGGTTCGGAGGAATCGAGGACGGCAAGAGGTAAGCTACCAAGCTGCAAACAAGACTGGGAGGTTCCTACCTGTGTTGCTCGATTCGTCGAAACTGGCGCTGCTGGGGCTGGACCCGCACATCCTGATGCTTATCGGCGTCGCGTTCATGCTGGTCGTAATGGCCGTGCTCTTGCTGGCCCGTTTGCGTGGGCGCCTGCGGGCGCGATTGCAGACGCGCGCGCAGGGGAGCAGTGCACTCGAGGAGCAACCGTTGGAACAGACGCCGGAGGAACTTTTTGCGGCAGCCGGGGCCCCCTTGATGAGTTGCACGGCGGAGGTTCTGGAGCGTCGTCCGCTTTCCGAGGCTCAGTGGGATTCACCGGTGCCTGCAGCCTGGACGGTGTTTCGCCTGCAGATTGAGGAAGGTGCCCGATTCAATCTGGGGCTGCTTCTTCCTGTGCAGCATCGGGAGTTGCGCCAGTTGGTTGATCACCTGCTGCCTTGTAGAGCTGCTCGCCAACTTTTTGCAATGTTTCAGACAAATCTTTTGTTTTTGCTTCCAAATCTTCTTTGGAGCCACTGTCTAAGATGTCTTTGAGTGCTTTAATCTTTTCCTCAACTTGAGATTTTATATCTGCTGGTGCCTTATCTCCTGCGTCTTTGAGTGCTTTTTCGGCAGTAAAGATAAGACTGTCTGCATTGTTTCGTGCCTCAACACCTGCTTTTTTCTCTTCATCTTCTTTGGCATGTGCTTCTGCCTCTTTGGTCATTTTCTCCACTTCTTCTTTGGAAAGACCTGTGGAACC
>JAJXVI010000267.1 GCA_021782195.1 bacterium
CCCCTTGTGGCTTACAAAAGTCACACGCGGCGTCGCTTGCAGTATTCTAAAGGCCTATGCCAGAATCCCGCGGGCGCTCCTCTACGGCTTTGGTTCCGAGCCTCGCTTCGGCGCCGTTGTGGTGGTGGCTCCCTCATCGCGAAACGGCTCCGCGCGGCGCTGGATGTCCTCTAGCACGACCGGCCGGAAGCAGCGCAGGAGCAGTGATGACGCCAGGACGGAGAGGCTGCTGCAGATCATGGCGATGCCAGCGCCGATTGCCGGGAGCCTCCAATGGATCGCCGGATAAAAGGCGCCGCTCGCAAAGGGCAGGATGAAGGCGTTGTACGCAAACGCCCAAAAGAAGTTGGCGCGGATCCGCCACACCGTGGCGTCGCTCAGCTTCAAAAATGTCAGTAGGTCGACGAGGTGGCTGCGGCACAGAACGGCCTTAGCCGCGTCGATCGCCACGTCCGTTCCCGCCCCAATGGCGATGCCGACATCGCTCTGCGCAAGCGCAGGGCTGTCGTTGATCCCGTCACCAATGAACGCCACCGTGAAGCCCTGGGCCTGCAGGTGCCGCACGGTCTCTGCCTTCGTCGTGGGCAGCGCCTCGGCGATCGCGCACGAGCTGTCCAGGCCGATGACCCCAGCGATGTGGTTGACGACAAGCTGATGGTCACCGGAAACCATCATCACCTTGATCCCGTGGCGGCGGCGCAGGTAGTGCACCACATCCGCCGCCTCCTCCTTGATCTCATCCTGCACGCCAAAGATTGCCACCATTGTCCGGCCGATCGCGGCGCAAACCGTCGTCGATCCTCCGCGGTGCAGCGTCGACACGAGCTCCTCGTCTCCCGCTTCAACCTCAACGCGTTCGCCCCGCAGGAATCGGAGGGAGCCGATGCGCACGGTCTGCGTCCCTCCGCCGTGACTACCTCTGCGGCCACCCCGCTGCCGCTGTGCGTCGTGACGCTGCTGATTGAAAAGCCATCCGCCACAGTGCCCCACGTCGCGCGCATGTCCGCTAAGTGCGAAGCAATCGCGGCGGCGACGGGGTGGGTCGACTGCGCCTCTACCGCCTCGACGATTGCCGGCGTGTGGGCGCTGGCGCGGGGGTGCAGGATGTGCGCCGCAACGACCTTCAGCTTGCCTTTCGTGATCGTCCCGGTCTTGTCAAAGACAACGCAGTCCACCTTCCGGGCAAGCTCAAGCGTTTCACCGCTCTTAATGAGGATGCCGTTGGCGGCGCCGAGCCCCGTACCGACCATGACCGCAGTAGGCGTCGCGAGGCCTAGCGCGCACGGGCACGCCGCGACGACGGTCGCCGCGAAGTACGAGAACGCGAACGCCACCGAGTTTTGGCCGTCTCTCCACTCAGCGGGGTACTTGTCCTCGATGCCCAGCACCAACCACACGACCAACGTCACGAGCGAGTACCCGATCACGCACGGCACGAACACGGAGGCGATGGAGTCGGCAATTTTCTGGATGGCCGGCTTTGAGTTCTGCGCGTCCGACACGATTCGCAGGATCTGGGACAGCATCGTTTCCTCACCAACCTTCGTCGCCTCCACGACGAGCACCGCGGTCAGGTTGGTCGTGCCCCCAACAACAGCATCTCCCGCGTGCGCTGTCCGTGGGACCGACTCGCCAGTCACCATACGCTCGTCGACGTCGCTTTCCCCGGACACAATGACCCCGTCCACTGGGACGCAGTCCCCTGCCAAAACGCGCACGCGGTCGCCCTTCTGCAGCGCCGCACTGGGGACGACCACGTCGCCGGCAGACGTGATGAGCGTCGCCGTCTTCGGGGCGAGGTCCATCAGCCGGATCAGCGCGTCGCCGGTGCTACGCTTTGCGCAGGCCTCAAGGAACTTGCCGAGCAGCATGAACGTCAGCAGCATCGCCGCGGTGTCGAAGTACATGTTCATTTGAACCGTCGCCGCGGCTTGCAGCGCCAGCGCCACAAGCGAGAAGATGTACATGCTGCCGACCCCCGTCGCGATGAGCGTGTCCATGGTGAACGTCAGGTGCCTCGCGCTCGTTGCCGCGCGGCGAAAGAAGGGCGCGCCGTAGATGACCACCACCGGCGTCGCGAACACCGCCTCCAGAATCCAAATAGCCCACGTGCCCCTCGAGGGGATCCCTTTCGCCGCGAGGTCCACGATCATCAGCACCACGACGGGGACGGTGAATATCAGGGATACAAAGAAGCCACGCCGCTGCTCGGCGATCTCGCGGGTCTGCGCAAGCGCATCGCGCGTCGCCTCCGCGCCGCCGCCATCCTCGACGTCGTCGTTGTCCGCCGCGCGCGCCGTGTACCCAAGGGCCTTGATCGCGTCGAGGACAGAGGACGCGTGGCATCCATCCAGCACGACCACGGCCTGTGACGTGGCGAAGTTGACTGCAGCATCGGTGACGCCGTCAAGGGCCCTCAGCGCCTGCTCGATCTTCGCCGCGCACGACGTGCACGACATGCCGCTGATGACGATGCGGAGCCGATGGCCCTCCCTCGCGCCTCGATGCTCCGTCGTGGCATCCAGCGTGTAGCCGTGATCGGCGATGGCCTGGCGGAGCTGCGATGGGGTGACCACGTCATCGCGAAACTCGATCCTCACCTGCTTTGTCGAGAAGTTCACGAGTGCGTTGGCGACCCCAGGAGTGCCGCGAAGGAAATGCTCAATGCCCGTTGCGCACGACGCGCACGACATTCCGTTGACGATGCCAGTGATGCATCGGGTTACCTGCGGCATTGCACTCATCGACAGCGTCTAGCCTTTCGCACGGTCTTTTTGTCTTTTTGACTGAGGAGGGTGGGAGGGTGTTGAGCGCGCCGGCAGCCGGAGTTAAGTCAATTACCCCCCGCACTAGAAGAGACACATTTAATGAGCGACGCTGGGATTCACCTCAGCGTTGGTTGCCGCCCGAATCCAAGAGGAATGATTATGGCTGGGTTACGCAACAGCCGATGAGTCGGCAGCCGCGCGTGGTTCTCAAGGCCATGCGCCAGAACCACGCGGGCTGCACTTGCTCACGCTTTTGTTATGGTGCCTTGTTGTAGCAGCGCCGTTTTACCAGCTCAGCACCGCCCACGTCCCCTCAATGGACCGATACTGAGGCGCAGGCGAGCAGCAAGAAGAGCCGCCCTCGGGATTTCCGTGCCGAGCGGTCATCCACGCGGCGATGACGAACATCAGGAACATCGCAAAGCTCCCGCCGAAGGAGGATTTTGTGCTCAGCATCCACGTCTGCTGGGCTACAAGCATGTTCGCCATCATGAAAAAAGAAAGGCGGCTGAGATCCTCCAGCCCCCGCGCCACCGGCCCGTAGAACATGCAGAGGCCCATCCACAGCATGGAGGCCGCCGCGTGGAACATCATCCCCATCATGGGGCTCTCGATCTCCATGAAGTACATCAGGACGCCCAACCCACCCATCAGCAGAAAGTCCCACGTCGCCGTGCGAAGGGGTCCCGCCTTCACGAGGTACTCGTCGAACGACCTCCTGCGAAGAACGCTCTCCAGACCCGAGTGCATGCCCACGGCGAACGAAAACAGCGGGATCGACGTCAGGGCAACGAACGCGGCGGACACGCGTGGGCCCGCTCTCGGGGACACCGCCTGCCAGATGCAAAACGAGTCTGTAATGACGATCCACGTCCAAAGCGCACTGACGACGTAGAGGCCCGCCTCGCGTGCCAAGGATCCCGCGATATTCAGCGCCGAAGCCGCGACGGCGAAGCACGCAACGGTGTTCCGCCAGCGAACATCAGTGACCATGGGCATGTGCATCGGGTCGTTACTGACGTCGCCTCCCTCCGAAAACGCGACCGCAGCGGCGGCAGCGCAGGCGAGCACGCACAGGGCCTGCAGAAGCAGCACCCCACGAGCGGGTGGGGGCATCGCGGGGGGCACGGTGCGCGTCGCAGAGGTATCGACAAGCACGGCCTCCACGTCCGTCTCCGTCGTCTCACTACGCCTGCACTTCAGGCACTGCCATGCAGTGGGGAAAAGGACGGCGGCGACGTTGATTCCCAGGCCGCCAGCAATGATCCACGCGGGGGTGGTGTACACCGCGCCCCCCACGGGGGTGTACAGAACGAACAAGGCGGCCTCCAGGGTAAACGCGAAGTCCAAGCTTCCACGATCGTTGAAGGCAAGCCCCACCGCATGGACAACGCACGCGGCCGCCAAACACCAGTCCCCGTGCGTCAGATCGGGGGGCGGCATCATGAGCTGACGAGCGGATACAGCGCGAGCGCCCATCCTCCATGCAACGGCCTGGCCAGCGACACACACCGCGATGCCGGCGCCACCACAGACACCGCGGAACGACATCAGGCGGCACCAATCGACTGTGCGGAAGGACACCCCCACGGCCTCCTCCTCGCCCACGGGGGCACAGAGCCCAGAGTTGTCGCAGCAGTCGGTGAGGTACGCAGAGAGAAGCAGGAGGAGGGAGGGGACAACGCAAATAAACGGCACGACGCGGCTGATCAGCGAGAGGGCGGTCGTGCTTGGTGCCGCTGCGGCCCAAAGCAGCACCTTCACGTCTTGAGCATTGTGGCAGAAGAGCAAGGTCGCGGTGTGCCTGACATAGAGTTGCGAGCCGCGCGGGACGCGAGAGACAAACTGCGGGCACGCGGGGGCAGCCCCCGCCATGAACACGGCGAGGACTGCGCTGAGGTTGTACCCCGAGTCCGCGTCGCCCAAGGGAAACATCCACGTCATGAGCAGGCCGCCGAGGGAGATCCACGTCAGCACCGCGTTGCACGAAAGGAGGTCGGTCCCGCGCTCCATTGCTGCGCAAAAGCACTTTGCTTTGAGGCCCCTTCCTACACC
>JAJXVI010000268.1 GCA_021782195.1 bacterium
CTTTGTGATCCGGTCTGGATCTCCAACTTTACCGTCAATGAGCGAAAGGTAAGGGAATACGCACGAGGACGCGTGTTCCTTGCGGGCGACGCGGCGCACATCCACAGTCCGGCCGGCGGGCAGGGGATGAACACGGGCATCCAGGACGCAATCAACCTCGCCTGGAAGCTCGGGCTGGTGCTTGGCGGGGAATCCCCACCGGCGCTTCTCGACACCTATCACCGTGAACGCAACGAGATTGGCCGAGAGGTGCTTGCCAACGCAGACCGGCTGACGACCCTGGCGACAAAGCGTGGCGCAGTTCGCCAGCACATGCGCAATCTTGTTGCGCAGTTTGTCGGACATCTTGACCTCGTGGAAAGACACGCGGTCAATCAGCTTGCCGAGATCTTTGTGGGATATCCCGGAAGTCCCATTGTCGGGGAATACGGTGCGGGCATTGCCTGGACCCTCGCACGCGGCATCGGTCCGGGGTGCAGGGCTCGCGATCTGTGCCTCACGAACGAGGACGGTCAGCCAGAGTTGTTGTTTGGCGCGTTGACAGGCCCTCGGCATGTTCTCGTCATGTTCACCGGCCTGCACCCGAATGAGCGCGCCACAGCGGGAATGTTGGAGGCCGTCCGGGCAATCGAGAAGAGCTACCCCGGTGTGCTGGAAAGCGTCCTGGTGACGCTTTCCCCCGACGACGCAACCGACTGGGCCGGGCGTGTGTTGCTTGATGAAGAGGGAGAATGTCACCGGGCCTACGGCGCAGGAAGCGCAACGCTCTACATCACCAGACCTGACGGGTACGTCGGGTTCCGAGCCCAGCCCCCAGAAGAACGCCGGATCGAGGAATGGCTCCACACCATCTTCGTGGCGCGAGCCTGAACCCGTTTCGAAACCCGGAAGCCGCCCGCGGGAACCAGGGAGCAAACGTTCCCCCCGGGTTCCCCGAGCTGTAGACAACGGATCGACCTCCCTACTGCTCGTGGGGCAGCAGCGGACGATAGCCCAGTTCGTAGGTCACCTTCTTCTCCTTGAAAAAGATGACGGTAGAGAGGTCAGTGGAGAAGAGCGTCCAGTTGTGCAACCGTTGCACAACGCGCTCTGCGTTGCGACCATCGATTTCCTTCTGGGCATACTCTGAATCGCTGTCCTGGGCAAAGTTTGCGAGCTTCACCTGACTGATGCCCCAGTTCAGCGTCTTGTAGCCCCGATGCGCCTCGGCCGGGCCAAGCTTGCGCGCGAACAGAAGAATGCGCTCGATGGGAAACGCAAACTCGTTCTTGTTGCGATAGTCTTTGAAGTGTGTGAACAGCACACCAAAATTGGAAGGCACCAGTCCCCGTTGCAGCGCCATCTGAAGTCCGTAGACCGTTCGCTTCATCGGATGGTCGATGAAGTTCAACGTGAAGGTCGTGGTCGGTAGATTCGAGATCGTGACGCCGTCGTATCGGTCGTACCATTTCTCAAAGCCAGACGACAGGATGAATTCAAGCTCCTGTTTCACCTCCTGGGGGGTAAGGCGGGCAGCAAACACCTCGTGAAGGTCTTTGGTCTTGTCGTATCGCGTCCACACAGCGGTTCCATCGCCGTACAGAACAAAATCAGGGAGCGTGGTCAGTTTCTGCAACCTTGATGCGTACCCGCCGCGCGTCTCAATCATGAAGAGCACGCGGGTCGAACCACGATCATAGTTGGGGATGACTGGCGAAGCCGAATCCGCGAGTGCCGCGGAGGTTGTGGCAATCACCAACATAAACAGGAGCAGCAAGCGCAAAGCGCGGCGGGTTTCCATCATGTGGCATTCAATCCATTCTGTCTCAACCAGTTCTGCAGACGTTCCATGGTTCTTGACTCACGAAACCTGTACCAGCGTTCCTTTTCGCCGGGAACAGGAGTCAGAGCGTCCAGAAAGTCTCGCAGGGTACCTCCCCCTCGCACAGCGGTGGCGAGCCTGTCAGCCAGTTTTCGGTCCCGGACCGTGGCACAAAAGGCATCCAGATCGGCATAGGTCTCCGCTCCCGTCGGTCGCGGGACCTTCAGGAAACGATCAGGATCACTCCCGGACATGGTCTTGAACCGTGCCAGTTCGGCCATGTTGCTGCCAGGAGACAGTTTGAGCACTTCTCCATTGTGCGAATCGACAAAGCAGACAACCTGGGGATTCGGGTCCTGCACGGCGTTAAGCAGCGCGCGCGTGCTGACAGGCAACCGACCAGCCATGAGCGCCTCCAGGAAGAAACTTGCTTCGGTCCGGTCCATACGGGGGATCCGAAGACGGCCGCGTTTTTCTTGCTTGCTGTTCCTGGTTCCTGCGCCAGAGGCGCGCGGTCGTTGCCTCTGCGTCGGCACGCGGTGAACCCCACGGTCAGCCATGTGAGAGCGCGAAGGTGCGGGTGGTGTATCCGGCGCTGGCCTCTTGCGAGTCGAGCCTGCCTGCGCTAAAATGCAAGAATGAGAGGTAACCAGCGGGGCTTTACCCTTGTGGAACTGATGGTCGTGATTGGAATCATCTCCATTCTCACCACCATTCTGCTGCCGAACTTCGTGCGGGCCCGGTCTCAAGGGCGTCTGACCGCGTGCACGACCAACCTGAAAAACATCGCAACTGCCTGCGAAACCTACGCGGCGAACAACGGCACGCGCTACCCGACGGTGCTCGCACAGTTGCCAGCAAATCAGTGCATCAATGCGATTCCGACCTGTCCTTCCGCAGGCAGTGCGACTCCGTATATTGATGGTTTTGTCTCTGCCAGCAATCCTGATGCATACACGATCAGTTGCCAGGGCAACTTTCACGGGGAACTCGGCATGTCGCACGACTATCCCAAGTACTCGGCAGCAGCCGGTCTGCTCGAGCACTGACGCGCGCCGACCTCCCCCTCCTCGTCAGCGCTCGATTCGCGCGCTGACCTCCACCTGCAGTCCCCGAAGGACTGGCTCGCTACGCACCCGCAGGGCGTGCTCTCGCCCGGCGTGGCGAAGCGCCATTTCCCCTTCCATTTCCCGCCCCTTCTCCATCGGATTCAACAGCGCCATGCGCATGACCTTGAACGGAATGACGGTGCTCAGTATCGGTGGAACATCAAGCGTCTCCGTACGACCCGTCGGCATTTCATACGCGACGCGCAGCGCCTGATCCGTCGGCGTGAAGATCAGGCGTTCGGCGCCACAGATCAGCATGTGCGTCAGAAGACGGTTCACGAGTCCGGCAATCTGGTAGACCTCTTCGTCCACCACCGGCCAGAAGCTGTCGTCTACTTCGGGAATGTCGAGCACGACGGGCGCGTGAGGACAGGCTGCAGCCACGACCCGGTGCGCTGTCTGGAGAGCCCGGCTGAGCTCGTCAAGCACCTCGAGAAATCGGTCAAGCGTGAGCGCCCACGGCAACCGGGTCAATCGATCGCTCGGGGAGGAAGGCTGCGCCACCGGTAGCTGCTTCAGCAGATCCGTGATAAGAGCGCCGGAACCCGCAGTTTCAACCGGGCCTCTAAGACGCCGCATGAGCAGTTCGACAGGAACCTTCAACTGTTCGAGAATGCGGAACGCCCGACTGTCAGGCTGCTCTAGTAGCGCCAGATACAGATGATCGGTGTTGAGGAACGGAGAACCGCTTCCGCGAGCAAACTGCGCTGCAATCGAGAGCGCTTGTCCGACGCGCCACGAAAACTGACGCAGACGCGGGGGCGTTCCGACTTCGCGAAACATCCCCAGGGTCGCGCGTACCGCGCACAGGTCGACCCCATGTTCCGTGAGAAGCTGCGCACCAAGGTTCGCACCACCAAGCAACCCGACCAGGACGTGGTCGGTACCGACTTCCGGCGATCCAAGGAACATCGCCTCCTCTTGCGCGCGCACGAGTGCCTCAACACAGCGTTCGCTCAAGGCTTCCCAGTTGAAGCCGTCCACGGACTACCTCCTTGCGTGCACTCCGAGGGCTTGTTGCCCACCGCATCCCGTGGCGCGTGCCGCGGAGCGTGAGCCTGGAGAGCCCTCTCTGGCCGTATGTAGCATGAATATACCGCGCCGCGCCGGCTTCCTCTGTACCTCATCCGGATAAGCAGCGCGTGGGGAAAGGAAGGGGAAGCGTGCCACGTATCGAACCGACCAGGACGGTGCGAACCCAACCTTCACCCCATCCGAACGCCCACGTGGCACTCCCCCGGATTTATCCGCCACTGCCAAATGTCGACCGCATCCTGGTGGTCCTGGCTCGCGGAGGCATGGGCGATCTGCTTCTTGCCACCCCGGTCTTCGACGCCCTGAAGGGCTGCTATCCGGTGGCCAACGTCGACGTGCTGGTGCGTTCCGGTGCCGTCGAAATGGTCGCCCACCATCCTGCGCTTCACGACACGCTGGTCGTGGGGGAAGGTGAGCTCGATCGTCGTGATGGGTTTGCACGGTGGCTCCAGAACGTCCGAGATCGTCAATATGATTTGAGCCTCGTGTTGTGGAGCTGCTTTTCCGAAGCGTGGCTTTGCTGGCGTGCCGGAATTCCAGGACGCGTCGGCCAGAGCGCACGCCTGACGTACTCCTGGACCTATACGCGTCGCGTTGCCGTGCGAAGCGAGCACGGCGACACCTCTTCGCACTGGGTTGAATGTCTGCTCGACTATGCGCGTGCAGCCGGTGCCGACCTGTCCAATCCAGCACCACGACTCTATCTGGACAACGCCAGCAGGAAAAGCGCCACATCCTTCCTGTCGTCTCGAGACTGCACAACAGGATACGTCGTGCTGCACGTCGGTCGAGGAACCCAGCTCTCTCGTGATCGCATTCCCATCGCCCCCTTTTCGGCAATGGCCGACAGACTGGCCACCACCTTCGGGT
>JAJXVI010000269.1 GCA_021782195.1 bacterium
AGGGAGAGGCCGCGGCGTGCTCGACGAGAGGCCTGGCGAGGGGGGAGCACGGTCGATTGTGCCTCCATTACTGCGTTGTCTGCACGGAGCAGGTGCCGTACACGTAGGTCGGCCCTGAGTACCCGGCGGGGTTCGAATACTGATACGTGGGGTAGTACGTGTAGGTAAGCTGGGAGCTTGTCGGGTTGGGCAGGCCGCGGATGGGATTGAGGAGGGTCAGGTACCAGTAGCCGTACTGGTCCTGCCCGATGCCGATGACCTTGTTTCCTTCGCCGGTCAGATGCAGGTTGGCCCCCTGCGGGTCGGAAACGAAGTTGTGGTCGTAGTCGGCGAGGCCGGGCCCGTTTGGAGGATCGTACTGACTGGGAAACCCGATCCAGATGTTGTCAAGGTGAAGCTCGTTCAGGCCGTAGCAGTAGTCAGGATAGACGGGCGAGTTGAGGATGCTGGCCTGCCGGTGCGAGTACGGCCCGGTGTCGTCGTATTCGTACTGGGAGAGGTGGGCGCGGTTGAATACCGTGAAGTTGTCGGGCATGCAGTTCGTGCTGGGATCGTCGGTGTTCGCGAGGTAGAGTCGATTGGTGAACTGGCCGGTGTAGAGGCTGATGCCGACGTTGTCGAGCAGCGCTCCGGGGCCGGCCGGCTGCCAGAGCTCGAAGGTGGCGAGGCGCGGGTTTGCGACGTAGGAGACCAGGCGCACTTCCACTGCGCTGCCGGACAGGGCCGTGCCCACGCCTCCTCCCGCACCGGCGCTCGGGGTGGTTGGCGCCGTCTGCGTTGCGGGGAGATTGCCGTTGAAGGCGTCGGCGGCGGCAAAAGATGGGAGCGGGCCCCGCACGAACACCGTGACGCGGCGCAGGTTCACCAGATCCGGGGCGTAGGGGGCGAACTTGGGCTGGATGTTGAGGTTCTGGGAGATCAACAGGTCGGAGGCGTCTTCGAACTTGGAGGTCGGATCGATGACCTCGTCCACCCACACCTTGAAGTAGTAGGTCGGGTCGCCGGTCACGCCAGGAAGCTTCGTGTAGTCGTTGTTCCAGGGGTTGCCGGGCACGCCTCCGCAGTTGAGCTGCGTTTCGGTGTAGGTCTGCGTGTACTGGGCGAACATGGCGTAGGTGGCCTGTGCGACTCCGTTCGGGTTGTCGTACCCTTTGTACACGTTTACGTTGGGCGTGAACCCCACGGCAAGTGAGTAGTTGTTCGGGCCCGCCTGCAGCACGCGGCGATACGAAGCCATGATGTCGCTTGCAATCGCGGTGGCCTTGATGCGCGATTCGCTGCGGGCCGAGGCAGCGAAGCCAAACGGGAACAGTTCGAACATCGTGGCGAACCCTACGGCGGCCAGCGCGATGGCCACCAGCACCTCGATGAGCGAGAAGGCACGCGGCCGAGCCGTCGTCGTGCGGTTAGCGGTACTCTTCATTGTACTCCTGCACCTGTACCCGATGGTTGACCACGTTCGGCACAATCAGCGCGTGTACCGTGCGCTGGGCGAGGACGGGCCACGACTGCACCGCCTGATCGCCGGTCGTGTTCGTATTCTGGTAGGCGGCGATCTGCGTGGTCGTGACGTCGGCGGGAATCTGGCGTACGTAGCCCACGGCCGTGATGTCGAGCACGGGAGGACCATCCGTTGTGGGGATGGTCACGGGATAGGCGCTCAAGTGAAAGCTGCCGCACTCGCGTACGTTTGTCATCCAGTTGGAGCTGTTCGCGTAGGCGATGTCGTCGACGACCACAAACTCCTGACCGCCCGGCGTCGTGCTGTTTGGCATCATGATGTTGATGATGGAGCCCGGAAGATCGTTCGACGTGCCGGTCTGGTCGCCGAGTGTCGGGTGGGTAATGGGCCACGCCGCATCGTAGAGCGCCGACGAGGTGCTGCTCAGGGTGGCACTGGGCGATGTTCGCCGTCCCGGAGGGGGGAGAGATGTGCCAGGCCCCATCAGTGGCAGATACGTGGGCGGGGTGAAGTTCCTGAGTTCGTACTTGTAGCCGTCGAGGCCGTCGACCCACTGGTACTGCGAGCCGCTCGAATTGACCGGTGGCGCGGGATAGATGGTCATCCCGTGCTTGACCAGGAACACCCCGTAGTCGATACCGGACTCCGCGAGGTAGTACGCTTCGGTGTCTTCATACGTGGCCTGGGAAGCCTTGAGGTCTTGAACGGTGAATGCGGCGAAGCCGGTGGTGATGACGGCCAGGATCAGCATGGCGGAAATCACCATGATGAGCGCAAGTCCTTTCCTGCGCTTCCGTCCTGGGCCACTCCGTATAGCCCCTGGCCGCGAATCGTTCACGCGCTGAATCTCCGATTTTCGAAGTGGGGTGCGACGCTGGTGGCGACCGGTGCACGGCGCCCTGCGGACGGGCATGCCCGCGTGACTGCACCGAGCCGAAACGTCCGTCCACGATTATAACAGAAAAACGTGAGATTTTCTGCCACGCATGCGGCTTCGCCTTTTGTGCGCCGCGCTCCTTCCACACCGCGCCGGTGCGGTCCCCGGGAGGACCGCAAGCCGCTCGGAGAAGCCCGGTTGCGGTGACCCTTCAGGACGGGCTTTATCGCTCGAGGGATTGCCGATGTGGACGCGTGCGTGCGTTTGCAGTGACCCTTCAGACGGGCTCTATCGCCGGATGGGGTAGGGTTTGATGGTCGCGACTGCCGTTGCGTTGCCCAGCGGATTGGTGCGCAGGAGCACGGTGATGAACAGGGCCAGCCCCTGGGGTACCTCGCCGAGTTCCAGCGGCCGTCGAATGACCACCTGTCCCTGTCCGGCCGGGACCTCCACCACTGACACGGTCCACGGACGACCCGCGCTCTGGGCCTGGTCGTCGCCGATTTCCACGTTGATCACGGCGCGCTGCCGTGCCGAATAGTCGAGACGAAACACGAAGGGGGTCACGCTGTTCGGCGCCAGGACGGTCTTCGGTACGGGCGTTGTGCCGGGAAGCACCTGGAGATGGTCGGAGCTTGCCGGGGTGTGTGCGGGGCGTACGACGACCTGGCCCTTCAACTCGTTCGTGCTCTCAGTCACGCAGACGACGTGTCCGTGTGCGTCACGCAGCGTGGCCCGCACGACCAGGCGGTCGCCGGGCTTCGCGCTGTGAATGTTGATGGGGGCGCTGGTTTCGCGCAGGTAGAATCCGAGGACGCGAGCCGGCGCGCTGCGCGATCCGTGCCGCTTGACGGCGTGGTGCTCGGTGGGAAGTACCGAGCGGTTTTCCTGCGTCGAGGGCGACCACACGAAGTAGTTCACGTCGATGGTGCCGGTGGCCGTCGTTCGCAACAGCACCTTGAGCTCGTAGGAGTACACGAAGTCCTGGAGGGGCAGCGGCAGTTCGGCCTGGGTGCGCGGGGTGATGCGCGAAATGGCCACGCCGTCGAGGCGATTGGCCGATCGCACCATCACCTGCGCCGTGGCCAGCCGTGGCGCCAGGCAGAGAACCATCGCAACCATCCAGGCGAGGCAGCGTACGCTGCGGCGCGAACCCTGCCCGAGGAAGTCCCCAGGGTCGGAGGCGGGAGTATGTCGGCTCATCGTGTCCTACTCATACCACACCCCGCCTCTCGGCGCAAGCGCTCCCGGCTCGTCAGGCGGCTCGCAGCCCACTTTCGCGAGCACAGCGACGGTGCTCACGAGGAACACGGTGCGGGTACGCGGGGGGATCGCTCCTGTGACTGTTCTCTTCTTCGACCTTCTTGCCCTCGAGCGATGCCACTGTCGAATGCGAAGCCCGCGAGGAGGCAGAGCCAGGGGAGTATCGGAAGCGCGTAGCGGGCGTGCACGTCCACGACGATCACGGAGCTGGCCAGGGCCAGAAAGCACAGTGCGATCACGACGCCGTGTGCGTTGACCCGCTCCGCGCCGCTCCGCGGCGCGCTCGGTCCCTCCGCGCCCTCCGACGTTCGACCGTCTCGCACAAGCCGTCGCAGCGCCTGCACTGTCCCGAGGAGTGCCAGGAGCAAGAGCGCGCGTCCGGCCATGGCTGTGGCGCGGGCGTAATGGACGCGGGTGCTGACGTTGTTCCAGTCGCGAGGATTCTCGATGCATTCATTGTCTCCGTTCCACCACAGACGCGCGAGGTTGCGCGCCACCTCACGAAGGTACGCGAACGGATGGCGCGCGATTGCGGTCAGCGCGTCGGCGCGCAGAACGTCGTCGGCCGCCAGCGCCTCGCGTGGCGTCACGTCGGGGTCGCTCCCGAAGTTGCGCACGTACACGGCATACTGAGCCTTCCCGCGCGACGTGAGAGGAGGAGAGGCCGTGTGCGCCACGAGGTTCCAGAGGTTCACCCCCGAGATGAGTGAAAATGGCGTCGGTCGGTCGGCCACCCGCTCGTTGCGCCACATCCACGGAGCGATCACGCACGCGAAGACAGCCAGCGCGAGGAGTGCGGCGCTCGCGCCCGCGCGCCCGGCGCGTCGCGGGCCTCGTCTCCCCGCGTCCCCGTCGCCCGCGCGAACGTTCCTCGTGTCGCCGTCGCCCGCTCGAACGTCCCCGGCCTGCCCGACGCTTCCGCCAGGACGCGTCCCCGTCCCCGCCTCGGGCTGCCAGGACGCAGCGAGCAGCAGGAGCCCGCCGACGGCCGGCGCCACCACCGCCGGGCGTGCGAGGACGGCCGCGCCCGCCAGCAACCCGCCCGTCGCCGCGCGTGCGTCTCCTCGCAGCGACGCGAGGCCGCCGCGTGCGGTCACGGCCAGCGCGGTCAGCAGGAAGGTGCTCAGCGTCTCGCTCAGCAACTGCCCCGTGAATGCGCTCGCCAGCGGCGAGGACGCATACAGGAGGGCCGCCGCCAGCGCTCCTCGTCTC
>JAJXVI010000270.1 GCA_021782195.1 bacterium
GGCCCGAGGGCGTTCGGAACTTCCACGAACTGCACGTCAATGCGAGGGAGATCGACCGAAGTGGGCACGATGTAGTTTGTCATCTGGCAGTTTTCCATCCGCCCGTTTGTCCAGACCACGTTCTCCTGCAGGGCCCATCCGATCCCCTGCGCCACGCCGCCTTCCACCTGTCCCGCCGCCAGGACGGGATTTACGACCCGGCCAATGTCCTGCACGGCGACAAAATTCTCGAGCGTGACTTCCCAGCTCGTGGTGTCGACGCTGACTTCGGCCACGTATGCACCCCAGCCGTACCCGCCGTAGGCATCGCCGCGGTAGAGTTTGTCGTCCCAGCGGATGCTGCCCGGTAGCCGGTACTGCGAGTAGCTCTTGAGCGGACCGTACTTTTCGTGCCAGACGCGGCAGGCTTCCTCGAACTCGGCCACCGAGAAGCCGGGCTTGAGGAGGCGCGCCTGCACGAGAGCCTGGCGCAGGCCCACGGCAGCCGTCTCGACCAGCCGTCCCACGATCATGCAGGTGCGGGAAGCCACGGTCGGTCCGCTGTCCGGCACCACCTCGGTATCGGGTTGCACCTTTTCAATCTGACTGTACGGCAACTCGAGCGCGTCGGCCACAATCTGACAGAAAATCGTGTTGGTCCCCTGTCCGATTTCGGTGCTGGCGGCCAGCACGCGGACCCGTCCTTCCGGAGTTGCTTCCACTCCGGCCACGGATCCCAGCATCTTTTCGCCCGCTCCGGTGAACCCTGAGCCGTGCAGGAAGGTGGCAATGCCGAGGCCTCGTTTGATGTGCGATCGCGGATTTTCGTGCTGGAAGCGGGCGCGCTTCTCGTGGTAGCCAGCGGTGTACAGGGCGCGATCGAGCAGGCTGTCCAGGTTGGTACCGTCGTGGATGATCTGGCCCGTGGCGGTGCTCAAGCCGTCGTGGAGGAAGTTGCGCCGCCGTACCTCTTCAGGGGACAGGCCGAGCGTGTGGGCGATGCGGTCGATCTGGCGCTCCATCGCGAACAGGCTCTGGGGAGCGCCGAAGCCGCGGAAGGCGCCTTGCGGGGGAAGGTTCGTGGCCACAGCGCGGGCCAGGACACGGACGTTCGGGCAGGTGTAGGCACCCGCGGCGTGGATGGCGCCGCGCGACAGCACGACGGGACTCAGCGTGACGTAGGCGCCGCCGTCGAGCACGAAGTCGATGTCGAGTGCGAGCAACCGTCCGTCGCGTGAGACCGCGGTGCGATGGCGGGTGCGCGAAGGATGGCGCTTCGTGGTGGCGGCCATGTCTTCTTCGCGGTCGTAGATGAGCTTGACCGGTCGTCCCCCTGCCTTCCACGACAGGAGCGCCGCGTGGCCCGCGATGATGGACGGATATTCCTCCTTGCCGCCAAATCCTCCGCCGGTCTCAGTCTGTACGACGCGCACCGCACCCGGGTCGAGGCCGAAAAGCGCGACCAGCGCGGAGTGGACGTAGTAGGGGCACTGCATCGATCCCCACACGGTGAGCCCTTGAGGGGTGGCTTGCGCAATGACGCCCTGCGGCTCGATGTAGAGCTGTTCCTGTGCACCCGTGCGGTATTCGCCTTCGATGATCAGGTCGGCTGCGGCCCAGGCCTCATCCACGCTTCCCTTCACGATTTCCACGCGTTTGAGGACGTTGTCGGTGCCGTGGATGAGCGTGTTCGCGGCGAGCGAGTCTTCAATCGTGAGTACGGCGGGAAGGGGCTCCACGTCGAGGTGGACGTGGCGTCGTGCGAGTTCGGCCATCTGCCGATCCGCGTGCGCGAGGAGCAGCACGGGCTCCTCGTTGTGCCGAATCTCGTGGTCGGCGAGCAGCGGCTGGTCGTGCTCGATGAAGACGACCACATTGCGCGCGGGCACGTCTATTGCGGTGGCGATCGTGAACTCGTTCCACGGCAGGCCGTCGTCGAAACGAATGCCTTTCAGGACGCCGCGGGGAACGGAGCTTCGCACCGTCACTCCCCACAGCATGTCAGGCATCACGACGTCGTCGATGTAGCGCGCCTGGCCGGTGACCTTCTCGGGCGCCTCCTTGCGGAGCGCCGAGGTCCCGACGACGAGAGGGAGGGTGGACTGGGGGACTGTCGCAGGCATCAGGGGGGATTATGCGCCTGCCCTGCTGTTTCCCTCCCGCGCGCGGTGGTTTCGTGACGAACGGTGGAAATTGCAACCTGGCGGAATCTCCGGTAGCCGAGTCGCTTCATGACTTTTAGCCCCTTTCCTGCCGAGTGCACGTTAAAGGACAGCGTCCACAGTGCAACCGAATCGCCGTTGCGTGTAAGTTGCGCCGGGAGGTGTACGTTTGAAGAGATTTGCAGTACTGATTTTGCTGGCGTTTCTTGCTGTCGGCTGTACGCGCGCTTCGAATACTGTCGCGAAACAAGGACGAACAGACCTGACAAAAGCTGGGACGGAGACGTTCGAGGGTTTCACCTGGACCTCATGGGTATCCACCGACGGCGACTTCAAGATCCAGTTTCCGTGTCCGGTGAGCGTATCCTACATGCCGGCGGATCCGCATCTGGCGGGCATGAATTTTGAGGTGCCGTCCGAGAATTGCGGAATCTTCCTTCTGCGTCGTTTTTCGACCGACAGCGAGTTGAGCACGGATCAGATCGAGGCGAGGATGACGAAGCTTTATTCAGAGCATCTCTCCTTCGAGTCGCTGACCGTCTGTGGGCACACGGCCGTAAAGGCCACACTTCAGTTCCAGAACGATACGGATTACCTGCTTGACGTCGCGAGCGGACCGGTACTGTACGCGTTGAGCGTCCAGGGGGACACCACCGGACATCCGGGAGCGGACATGGCGGGTCACTTCTTCACTTCCTTTGAGCTGACGAAATAGAGCCAGCGTTTCGCCGGTCTGTTCAAAGACTGTCGGGCGCTCGCTCGCCCTGTCATTTCGCCTCGCCTACAGGCCGGCCACAAGATGCTTGAAGCGCTCCAGTGCTGTTGGCTCCACGCAGTAGCAGACGCGCGGACCGTTGATGACCCCCCGGATGAGGCCCGCTTCCTTCAGCGTCTTCAGGTGCTGGGAGACTGTCGACTGGGCCAGCGGCAGATGTTCGACGATGTCACCGCACATGCACGAATTGCGCGACACCAGGAAGCGTATGATCTGCACGCGCGCGGGATGGCCGAGCGCCTTCGCCAGGCTTGCGAGTTCCTGGTCGGCGTTCTCCCCACAGTGGGCGGATTCAGGCATTGGCGGGCTCCTCTGTCATATCGTGCTCTTTCGACTTGATGCGTCGCATTTGTGGCCACTTGTCGCAATACCTCTTGGACCTTATGCCAGGTCCAGCGTCCGCAGTATGGCCTGTCGTCTGCATGTTGTTTATCGTAGAGATACGATAAACGAAAGGACACGGAGAGCGATGCTTGACGAGGAGTTGTTGCGCTTCGGACAGCGATTTCATGGCCATAAGTGTCCGGCCATGCCGATGGGGCTCAGAGCCGCGCTTGCGGCCATGGAGAAACTGGGTGTCAGTCGAGCGCCGGATGGCCAGCTGGTGGCGCTTATCGAGATAGATGAAGATCACTGCGCCACCTGCTTTGCCGACGGGGTTCAGGTTGCGACGGGCTGCACGCTGGGAAAGGGAAACATACGCAAACTGCATTTTGGAAAGTGGGGCCTCACGTTGGTCGACAGGCGTAACGGCAAGGCAGTGCGTGTGGTTCCGCGAACCGAGGTGATGAGGAGGAACAAGCAGTCGAAATTCATGGAACTGCGCGCAAGTGGTGTTCCGGCTTCCCAGGTGCCCGACGCGGTGGTTGATCCGCTCGTCGAAATGGTGGTAAACATGCCCGAGACTGACCTGCTTGTGGTGGGAGAGGTCTACGACCATGCCTGGAAGGACGCTCCCCACACCTTCGAGACCGTTGCGTGCGAGGCGTGCGGAGAGATGGTCGTGACCCGCAATGCGCGCCTTCTCGATGGCAGGGTCGTCTGCATTCCCTGCTCCGGGTACGGCAGGTAGGAGGTCTTGTCGTGAGTGTGCGTCGGGCTGTTCGCCTCTGGGCTGTGCTGCTTGTTGCGATGACGTGGCTTGTTCTGCCGGCTTGCGGACAGACCGCGTCCCCCGCGCCGGCGGCGTCCCCCGCGCCGGCGGCGTCCCCCGCACCGGCGGCGTCCCCCGCGTCCCAGAAGAGCAAGGGATCCACCTCGTCGGATGGTGCGCCCCGACAGCAGTCATCTTTCGTTCCTCGCGTCAGTTCCTACGTGCAACTGCGGTGGACCGACCCCGTGAAGGGCAAGGCCTCTGCGGGCGTCCGGCGCTTCAAGGTGATGCTTGACGGTGGGAGCGCCACTGCCCTGCACTATCATCTGCAGTTCATCTACAAGACGCACATGTTCAGTTCCACTGACAGACACGTTTATCTACAGGATGCGTTCGTGTCGGTGCCCGCCGGATCGACTGCCATTAAAGTGGGGCAGTTTGTTCCACCTTTCGGACTCGAGCGCTTTCAGCCTGACGCAACCCTCGACTTCGTGGATCGCACCAACGTGACCGGCCAGATGGTCGTCGATGGCAATCTGGGCAGCAGTTTTGCTCGCGATCGCGGGGTTGAATGGGACGTGCCTGTCAACGGGTGGCGTTTTTCCAGCGGCGTGTTCGAGGGAAGAGGCGCCAATCGTGACGCATTCGACCTGAATCCCTCCATGGCCGTGCTACAGGTTGTGCGTGAAAGCAGAGGGGTTGACTGGCACTGGCGGGCCGGTCTGGACGGTGCGTGGCGCCACGACCGGGACTTAAACCTCTCCGCCGAGTTTCCAGGCCTTTCTGCGTCGCGAAC
>JAJXVI010000271.1 GCA_021782195.1 bacterium
CGACTCGTCTGCGCACCGCTCGCCTGATCCAGGGGCCGAAAAGCGCGACCTCTTCGGCCGGTCCTCGTGGCCAGTTCCGTGTTGACCCGGTTACCGAAACCGCGTCAACACGGAACTGGCCAGCAGTTCGAGCTGTTCCTCCTCGTCAGTGACCGGATGCAGCAGGATGTGCGTCGTTCCCGCCTCAAGCAGTCGTTCGACCTCCTCGACGACGCGGCCCGGTGACCCCCACACAGCAACCTTGCGAGCCATCTCCGGACGGTGGTAGAAAGCACCAAACCATTCCTCCATGCGCGAGAGGTCATTCTTGCACGAGACATAGAGACGCTTGCCAATCGGAAACCCCGTGCGGGTCCCGAGAAAACCACGCAGCAACTGCAACTCCGAAAGAAACTCGTCGACAGAAGACGAGCCTGCCCCCATGAAGCCGTCCCCCAGTTCGACCGCCCGGCGCAGCGCACGCTCAACGTGCGCCCCGAACCACACGGGAGGATGCGGTTTCTGAACGGGCTTGGGTTCCATCGGGACGCCCTCCAGACGAGCAAACTGTCCCGCATGCGTGACGCGATCCTCGGTCCAGAGACGTCGGATGATTTCAAGATTCTCACGGAAACGCGCAACGCGGCGGTCCGGCGCGAGGCCGAGTGCGCTGTAGTCACGCGTGCCTTGCCCGACGCCAACCCCCACCACAAGGCGACCGCAGCTCAATACGTCAATCGTGGTGAGCATCTTCGCAAGATACAGCGGCTCACGCTGCGCTGCCAGCAAGACCGCCACGCCAAGGCGCATCCGACGGGTCAGGGCAGCCGCATGCGCCATCGTGGTCAACGCCTCCAGGCACGGGATAGTGCCTGCAAGTTGCTCAATGGTCCAGGCTGCATCAAACCCGAGTTCTTCAGCCCGCGGCAAGAAACGTCCCAGTCGCGCGGGGTCCGGCCACGTCTGAGGAATCGCTATCCCGAATTCAGCTCGCATGGGGGACCCATTCGCAGCGCGCGCGCCCGAACCTCCCGACCGGGGAGCGTGCCGGTCGTACGCGAGAATGAGACCTCTCCTGCTCCGTCATCGGGGATGACGGACGGCACTGACCCCGGGCCCACGACGCTGCCTCGGAACCCTCAGATCATCACCGTGCAGGCTGGCTGGGGGACGGAGACGCAAGGTCAAAGCGGTACAGGAACACGCCAACCCCCCGGGCATCGTGTCCGATGAAGCGGAAACCGAGGCGAGTCAGAACCTGCCGAGCACCTCGCCGCAAGAGCTTCTCGTTCTCGGCAACAAATGCGAGTCCGCGCGGCGCGGCCTGGTCGGCGAACGGGGCCTGGTCGGCGCGCAGGGCCTGCGTCCGGTAGAGCCGATGGAGGTGATCCGTGGCACACATCAGGAGCATCCGACTCAGACCCGGTCGACGATCCTCTGGTCGCACGAACGAACGATACAGGTAGACCGGCCCGAAACCGTCCAGTCGACCCGCATATACGGTGTTGACCCCCGCAACGTCTCCGGTTGCGTTGCGTGCCACAACCACGAGCTCGTCCACGCGTCGCCGCGCTTCGGCCGAATCGGAAATCGCACCGGTTTGGTCCCAGAAGCGGACCACCTGGTCACGCGTGTCGGTGGAGATCCTCAGGTAGACATTCGTCAGAACATACCCGTGGAAATGAACCGCTGTGGACAGATCGCCAGACACTGCACCTCTCCGTATGACAAAAAAACTGCTTCGCCTCGGCCGCGTCTCAGACAAATCTTCTCGCAGGCACGCGCGCTGACCAACTCGTCCCCCTCTTCCCCTGACATGGAGGGAAACTCCTCTCTCGTGAGGAATCTTCCATTGTCTCGCGCGTGTGCGCTGGCACGTGACCTGACGCGTAAGGAAACTCCTCACGCTTGAGGAAGCCCGGAGCCATGGTCAGCAAGATGCTGTTGGCACGTAACAGGATTCCGCTCTGCACTGTCAGGTCTCACACTGCAGAGCCTGTTTGAAAGCACTTTTCCTCCATTCCGCCAGTGTGGGGACGCTGGCCTCAAATCCCCGACGGCAAAATGTCACAGCGAGCGCCTCCACGTCGTGGCATCGATTCTTGCGTTTCGATCCCGACACAGCAACCGCCTCACGATCCGACAGGGAGTCTTCAATGAATCATTCCTCCACGCACCGACCCGAGACGACAGAATGCCTCCGCCACGCTGTGAGTCGAGTCCGCACAACTGGATGGATGGCGCTTGTTGTTGCGCTCCTCTCCCTGCTCATTGCACGGCCTGGAGAGGCCGTGGTGATCACGTCCACCACCTCACCGTCGATATCAAACCCGGCCAGCGTGTTCGACGTGAGCCACACAGGCAACTCGTACTCCCTCGGAGCGAACACCACGTTCAATCCGGCCGGATTCGATCTGCGCGATCTGTTTGGAGGCCAGTACGACACCTACTTGCCGGAGCTGGGCAATGTGATTTTTGCAGACAGCTCTCCCATCCATACAGTGGAAACCGTCAACGTCACGCTTGCTTCCGCCGTGAGCCTCACCTCTTTCAGTCTCTGGGCCGCTGAAGATGGAAACGGCACGGGAAATCGAAGCATGTCGGAGTTCCGACTCTACACGGGAAGCACCTTGCTGACCGACGTGCAGGTACTCGACAACACCGGGACGCAGACGTACACGAACGTATATGGCTCGCCTCAGATCCTCATTCAGGGTACGCTCACTGGAGCCCCAGTGGCTTCATCGTACACGCTTGAGTTCATCCAGAACCAACCGGCCAACTCGGTCAGCGGCCTGCGACTGAACGAATTCCAGGCCTTCGTGCCCGAGCCAGGAGGGCTTCCTTTCCTCCTGGCTTCGACGCTCCTGGCAATGGCGAGCACGCGCGCGACGCGCAAGCGACAGACGACCCGCTCGTAGCCAGCCGATTTTTCGTCGTGACAGGAGACGCCGGACCGTTCTCGCCCCGCTAACCGGGGCGCGCCACTCCGGGGTCTCCTGATCGCTTTTCCGGAGATCCGTTTGAGGGAGGTTTCCCGGTGTGGCGCCGGGCATGCGCGCACCCTTCACATCCGCCTCCCCCCCCCTGGCCCACAAAGCGGGCCAGGCGCAAAAAGAATGAAGCCGACACGCGAGAACGCGCGCTTCTGTGAGCCTGCCTGGAAAGCGCTTCGACCAGGCGGGCGCGCGTTCCCGGAGGCATGAGCGAGGCGGCCAGATAGACGAACGCGCTCGCGACGAGAATGCCTGCAACAAAATCCTGGCCGTTCATCACGCTGCCACCGCCCATCCCGCCACGTGGTACACCACAAAAGCACTGACGTAGGCGAGCAGAAACGTGTAGCCGACCATCACACCAGGCCACTGCCAGGAGTTCGTCTCGCGACGCGTCACCGCAATGGTCGACATGCACTGGGGCGCAAAGACATACCAGGCAAGAAACGCCAGCGCCGTCGGCAGGGTCCAGGCATGGGCAAGGGTGGTACTCAGGGAGATGTCGCTACCGTTTACCGCATACACCGTTCCAAGAGCTGCCACGACAACCTCGCGTGCAGTCAACCCGGGAATCAACGCGATGACCATCTCTAGCGTAAAGCCTACAGGGCGAAACAACGGCGCAAACACACCGCCCAGCCTTCCCGCGAAACTGTAGTGGATCGCGGACAGCATGGCGTGGGGAGGCGCAACCGGATAGCTGCACAGAAACCACACCGCAACCATGGCGCTCAGGATCATCGTCCCCGCGCGTGTCAGGAACGTTTTCATCCGTTCAAGCAAGCCCAGGACCAGATTGCGCAGTGAAGGGGTCTTGTAGGTCGGCAGCTCCAGGATGAGCGGCGGCCGGGGTCCCTTGAAGGTCGTCCTCTTCAAGACCCACGCAACCATCAACGCCGCGGTGACCCCGGCCACGTACAGCAGGAACAGGACCAGCCCCTGCAGGCCAACTGGCCCCAGCACCTTTCGGTCCGGGATGAAGGCGGCGATGATGAGCGCATACACCGGCAGACGGGCAGAGCACGTCATCAGGGGGGCAATCAAGATGGTGGCAAGACGATCTCGCGGATTCTCGATGGTTCGCGTCGCCATGATGCCCGGCACGGCACAGGCGAAGCTCGAGAGCAAAGGGATGAACGCACGGCCGTGCAGACCCACCATGCCCATCAGGCGGTCAAGCAGGAATGCCGCTCGAGCCATGTATCCGGAGTCCTCAAGAACCAGGATGAACCCGAACAAAATAAGGATCTGGGGAAGGAACACTATCACGCTGCCCACTCCCGCCACGATGCCGTCCGCCAGTAGACTGCGAAGCGATCCCGCAGGCATGCTTGCCACGATCTCGCGCTGCAGTCGCAGCACTGCGGACTGAAGGCAGGCCTGTGGAAAAGCAGCCCAGCTGAATACGGCCTGAAAGACAATGAAGAAAACAACCAGGAGAATCAGGAGCCCGTACACGGGATGCAATAGAACACGGTCGATGCGATGCGAGATGGCGGCCGGTGCGCCTTTCTTCCGGCTCGACATGGCGATGACACGGCGCACCTCGTGGTGGTAGGCGCGGAGCGCGTGCGATGCGGGTGGCTCCCAGTGCACCGGGGTCGCGTGGCGCTCGGCTTCGCCAGACGATCGGGGAAGCAGCGCAAGCATCTCATCGAGTTTGGCCAGAAGACCGCCCACCCCATCCTTCCGGACTGCTACAGTCGGCACGACCGGCACACCCAGTTCGCGAGCCAGCACCTCGAGATCGAGATCGAGGCCGCACTTGCGCGCAAGGTCCATCATGTTGACTGCCACCCCGATCAGCCGCCCCAC
>JAJXVI010000272.1 GCA_021782195.1 bacterium
CGTCGACAGCGACGACACGACGATCCTCGACCTGCCCGAGGACGTCGACCACGACGTCGTACGCAGCGGCGTCCGCGCGCTCGAGGCCACCGACGGCATCCGCGAGGTCCGGTGCGTAGGTTGGCCTGCTGAGCTGGTCGCACACCACGCGCAGGACGCCATCTTCACGCGCCGTTTTCAGGATGGATGCGACGAAATTTCGTCCTCGTGCTCCAAACAGGCCCGACGTTCGAATAATGAAAAAACGTCTCAAGATGTCGCGGACCGCGATTTCACCGGCCAGTTTCGAACGTCCGTAGACGTTGAGGGGGTCCGGCGTGTCCCATTCCGTGTAAGGCCTGCCCAGTTCCCCGTTGAAGACGTAGTCCGTGCTGAAGTACACCATCGTGGCGCCGATTTCCCAGCATGCCCTGGCGACGTTCTGTGTCCCCATCCAGTTGACGCGGAACGCGTCGTCACGACGAGACTCGCACGCATCGACGTCGGTGAAGGCCGCTGCATGGAGAACCACTTCAGGCTGGATCTCGTGCAGTGTGTCTCGTACCGTCGCGAAGTCGGTGACGTCCAGGGGCGCCGTCGGCGCGGAGCGTTCCCTGGTGCGATTGTGCACGGTCGCCACGATTTGGTGGCGACCGGCAAGTCGTATGCTCAGTTCGTGTCCGAGGAGCCCACCTGCACCCGTCACGAGAAGCTTCATGTTGCCGTGCCCATCTTTCCACGCCGATTGAGCCTGATTTCGAGGCAATGCTCGGGACATCCCGCTGACTGCCACCGGAATTCAGGCAGGATCTGTCGGAGAAGTCGCTCCTTTCTTCAGGGGACGCCACCAGGCCTCGTTCTCTTTGTACCATCGGACCGTGTCCGAAAGGGCTTTCTCGAATTGGTGACGGGGTTTCCAGCCGAGCGCCGTCGCACGAGTACTGTCAATGCTGTAGCGGCGGTCGTGTCCGGGACGGTCGGCGACGTATCGGATGCGCGTGCGTTCGAGCGCGAGGAGCCGGAGGATTTCGTCCGTGATTGCCAGATTGGTGTGCTGGTTCCCGCTACCGAGATTGTAGATGCCTCCCGGTGCTCCGTGCTTGAGCACGGCTTCGAGTCCGGCACAGTGGTCTTCAACAAACAACCAGTCGCGAATGCACTGACCATCCCCGTACAGAGGCAGGGTGAGACCGTCCAGGGCGTTGGTGACGAAGAGCGGGATGAGCTTCTCTGGAAACTGGTAGGGGCCGAAGTTGTTCGAGGCCCGAGTGACCAGAATTGGCGTTGCGTAGGTCGCGTGGTGCGCGAGCACCAGCAGGTCGGCGGCGGCCTTGCTCGCAGCATAGGGGCTTGAGGGGCGAAGCGGGTCTGATTCAATGGCGCTTCCGCTGCCGATGGAGCCGTACACCTCGTCGGTGGAGACGTGAAGGAATCGCTTTACGTGCGAATGGCTTGCCGCGTCCAGGAGCACGCACGTACCCTGTACATTGGTGGAAATAAACGGCGAAGGGTCACTGATGGAGCGATCCACGTGCGACTCGGCGGCGAGGTGGACCACCACGTCCGTGCCTTTCATTATCGTGTGTACGAGCTCGCGGTCCCGAATGTCTCCGTGCACGAATCGTATGGCGCCGGCCTGCTCCAGATCGGCCAGGCTGGCGCGATTGCCCGCATACGTAAGGGCGTCAAGCACCACGAGTTCATCCGTCGGGTGGTGTGCACGGTGGTGGCGTACGAAGTTGGAACCGATGAAGCCGGCACCTCCCGTGACAAGAATGCGGCTCATCGCGTTTCCATCGTCTGCGAAGGGTGGTTTGTTGCGGGGGGCAACGGGAGATCGGCTCCAAAGTACTGGTCCGCGTATTCGCGGTAGAAAGCCACGGTGCGCTGGAGTCCTTCGTGGAGCGGTACAGTCGGCTTCCAGCCAAGCGTGCGTGTGATGTGGGAAAAGTCGGCCACGTAGTCGCCGGTCTCGATCTGCGCTCTCTCCGCTGGCCAGGCCACCATCCGACGCGTTCCACCTTCCGCAGCGGCGACGATCGCATCGACGAGGTCCGTAATGCAAACCGGTTGACCGGACCCCAGGTTGAAAATTTCTCCTATGGCTTCCTCGCGTATGCCACACAACAAGAAAGCGGTGGTTGCGTCGTCAACGTAGTTGTAGTCACGCAGCTGGGTACCTGGCTCGTACACCGGGATGGGGAGGTCTGCCATTGCGAGACGTATGAACCAGTTGAGGATTCCATAGCGCCCGTGCTTCATCTGGTGGCGTGGCCCGTATGTGTTGTTGAGTCGCAGCGACACCACGGGGAATCCGTGTACCCGCCCCCACAGGAAGCACTGTTGTTCGGCGGTATTCTTGTGCACCCCGTACATGTCGGTCGGCTGTAGTGGATGACGCTCGTCCACCGGTTGATGTACGACGCGCCCGTATTGACCGCGTGTGCCCGCGTAGACCACGCGGCAGGGAGCTTTACGAACCGCTTGGAGGAGAACCAGGGTTCCTCGGCAATTGATATCGAGATCGGTAAACGGGTCAGTCATCGAGTCTATATGTGAGGTCTGGGCAGCGATGTGAAACACCACGTCGACCCCTGTGACGGCAGCTTCCACGGCGCGCGCATCTCTGACGTCGGCGACGTCGAGGCGCACCGAATCCTCGATCCCCGCGAGGTTGTGACGGTTTGCCCCGTATGGCTCGAGGAGTGCGTCGAGAACCCGCACCGTGGCTCCGCTCGCAACGAGGGCGTGTACAAGGTTGCTCCCGAGAAAGCCCAGTCCCCCCGTGACCAGGACCGTCTTGCCGGCGTATCCGGCCATTACGTTCATAGCAGACCCACCCGTCCGTGATCGCCAATCATGAGGTTGATGGATCGTGGTCGCTGGCGACTCCTGTATACCGCAACTTCACGGCCGATCAGGCTGTTCTCGAGTCTTGAACCGAGATCTGTCAGCGACGAGCCCTCGAGGACGATGGAATACTCCACTTCACTGCCGACGATCGCAGCATTCGGGCCGATGGAAGTGAATGGTCCTACATAGGCATTTTCGATGAGCGTATTCGCGCCGATGATCGCCGGGCCGCGAATGGTGCTTTCCCGAACGCGTGCTCCGGCTTCGATGCGAACGCGTCCGATGATTTCTGAACTCTCGACCTCTCCTTCGATGACTCGAGGGAGGTCTTCAAGCAGCATGTGGTTCGCTTCGAGAAGGTCTTCCAGCTTTCCGGTGTCCTTCCACCAACCCTGCACGCGCTGCATCCGCACGCTGAGGCCGCTGTCGATGAGTGCGCCGATTGCGTCGGTGATCTCGAGTTCTCCCCGCGCCGAAGGGCGGATGGTCCGCGCCGCACCAAAAATACTCGAATCGAAGATGTAGACGCCGACCAGGGCGAGATTGCTGGGTGGATGCGCTGGTTTCTCAACCAGGCGAACGACGTGCTCTCCATCAAGTTCCGCGACCCCGAACTCCTCCGGGTTGTGTACGGGTGTCAGCAGGATGAGCGCATTCGGACGTTCCCGTTCGTAGCAGCCGATAAACTCTCGAATTCCACCCCGAATCAGGTTGTCGCCGAGAAACACGACGAAGGGCGATTCGCCCAGGAAGGGCTCGGCCGTGAGCACGGCATGTGCCAGTCCGAGGGGGGCGTCCTGGGGGATGTACGTAACTTCCACTCCCCAGCGGCTGCCATCTCCGACGTATTCCTCGATTTCGGTCCGAGTGTCCCCCACGATCATTCCGATTTCGCGGACGCCTGCCTCGGCGAGCGTTTCAAGCGCGTAGAAAAGCACCGGCTTGTTGGCGATGGGAATGAGTTGTTTGGCGCGCGTGTAGGTGAGAGGGCGCAGGCGGGTGCCCCTGCCCCCCGCCCGGATCAAGCCTTTCATCATTGGCGCACCTCCTTGATGTGCATCGAGCGAGGTCTCAGGCCTTTCTGGTTCCCTGTCTGCCGTACGCAACGGTAGGCAGGGAACCAGAAAGGGTCAGAACTTCGCTCGCATACCAGGGTACTGTGACGACTTTTGCGGGAGGAAGGCTCGGGGTCAGATCTTGACGCGTACGCCCACTTCCACGGAACTGTTGCCCAACGTACCGGACACCGGGTTCATGTGGAAGGTCTTTCCGCCAATCGTGATGTCGGCACCGCCGTAGTTGAAGCTTCCGGTGCCAATGTATCGATATTGCAGGAAGAGGTGGGCGGCATCATTGAGTTTGTAGGAGACGCCGACCTTGGCCTGGTAGGCAAATACCGACTGGTTGAGACCGGGGGCCTGCAGGATGGGACCGCCTGAGTTGACGGATCCAGCGTTCAGCGACGTGACGCCGAGGCCCACGCCGACGTAGGGCGAGACCTTGCCCTGGTGGTTGAAGTCGTAGTAGCCGTTCACGAAGAACGAGTAGGTGTCCACGGAAGAACCGCCGAGTGTGGTGTTGTACGATTTGACACCTGTGCCGCTCACTGCCAGTGTGGTGTGAGGGCGAGGCACGTTCTGCCAGACGAACTCACCTTCCACGCGCGGGCCCTTGAAGTCATATCCAACCTGCCCACCGAACGTGGGACCGTTGCCAAGGCTGAACCCTTGCGTGACCGCCGCATTCACCCCTGCGTTGGAAACTCCGAAATTCTGGTCGTCGAGGCCTCCCGCAAACACGCCTCCTCCCGTCAGACCCACATACCACGATCCACCGTCGCTTGAGCTCTTGTGGTCACTGTTCCTGCTCCCACCGTTACCGGATCCGTCGGCCCGCGCAATGCCCGTACTTGTTGTCAGCAACGCTGCGACGAGCATCAGCAGGCAGAACCACTGTTT
>JAJXVI010000273.1 GCA_021782195.1 bacterium
CTCCGCCCGTGACGCGATCAAACTCGCCGACTGCCGACGCGAACCGCGTGGTGGCTTCCGTCCCGATTTCCTCAAGAGAGCATGCGCTGTTGTCGCTCGATGCGGCTGCCGTGCGAGCTGGCGCCTGGCGCGGAGGTGCTTCCACTTCCTCCACCAGGGAATTCCACTCGCCGCATTCGGTGCAACGTCCCTGCCATTTTACAGTTACGGCGCCACACTGGTGGCAGACAAAGCGGGTACGTGCTCGAGCCAAGTGTCATCCTTCTTGCCGAGGCGTGTGAACTGCTGGGTGCCTGTTGCGTAACAACAGACACCCGCAATCGCAAACCTCCCCGCACCCTCACGACCGCGTGGCCTGGCGACGAACGGGAGGTGAGCGTGAGGGGTTGCCTGCGCGACATGGTCGGATAGGGTCGGAAGGTGGGGACTAGCCGGCGGCAGCCGGTTCCATTTCGGGCTCCTCTTCGGCGCGTCGGCGTGTGAACATCAGTTTGTTCTCACCGTCGACGCCAACCTCAATGGTGTCTCCCTCATCGAAGTTGCCGCGGATGAGTTCCTCTGCCATGGGGTCTTCGACCATTCGCTGGATGGCACGACGCAGCGGCCGCGCACCGTACACGGGATCGAACCCTTCCTTTGCGAGAACCTCGCGTGCGGAGTCGGTCACCGACATGTTGCGGCCCTGCGCCTTGACCTCTTTTTCAACCTGGGCAAGCATGAGGTCGACGATCTTCTTGATTTCCTCGTTGGAGAGCTGGTGGAAGACCAGTTGCTCGTCGACGCGATTGAGGAACTCGGGCTTGAAGATCTTCTTGCATTCCTCGAGGATCTTCTTCTTCATTCGCTCGTACTTCGCTGCCGTCGAGCCCTCGTCGCGCGACTGGCGCAACCCCATGTCGCCTTCGATGCCACCGGGTACGCCGATGTTGGACGTCATGACGATGACAGCGTTCTTGAAGTCGACCTGACGACCCTGGCTATCGGTGAGACGACCGTCCTCGAGCACCTGCAGCAGGATGTTGAAGACGTCCGGGTGTGCCTTCTCGATTTCGTCGAGCAGCACGACCGAGTAGGGCTTGCGCCGTACGGCTTCCGTCAACTGTCCGCCTTCCTCGAATCCGACATATCCTGGAGGCGCTCCGACAAGGCGCGAGACCGCGAACTTCTCCATGTATTCCGACATGTCGATTCGCACCATTGCATCCTCGTCATCGAACAGGAATGTGGCCAGGGCGCGTGCGAGCTCCGTCTTTCCAACGCCGGTCGGTCCGAGGAACAGGAAGCTTCCGATCGGTCGCTTGGGATCCTTGAGACCGGCGCGTGCGCGGCGGATGGATCGGGCCAACGCCTTGATCGCTTCCTCCTGACCGATGACCCGCTGGTGAAGCGACTCCTCCATCTTGAGCAGTTTCTCAGACTCGGCTTCGGCCAGGCGTTGCACGGGAATCTTGGTCCACGTGGACACGATGGTGGCGATGTCGTGGTCGGTCACCGTGTTCGTGCGGTTGCCTTTGTTGGTCTTCTTCTCCTGCCAGTCGCGGTCGAGCTCGTCTTTCCGCTTGCGAATCTTCTCCTCTCGCTCACGGAACTGTGCTGCCTTCTCATATTCCTGGGCTTTGATGACGGCTTCCTTTTCCTGACGGATGCGGCGCAGTTCGCTTTCAACCTCGCGCAGTTCGGGGGGCGGAAGCGTGGCCTGCAACCGGACCCGTGAGGCGGCCTCGTCCATCACGTCAATTGCCTTGTCCGGCAGGAAGCGATTGCTGATGTAGCGGTCTGAAAGTCGGGCCGCGGCTTCCAGGGCCTCATCGGTGATGCGCACCTTGTGATGCGCCTCATAGCGGTCGCGCAATCCTTTAAGAATCTCGATGGTCTCATCGACCGACGGTTCGCCGACCATGATGGGCTGGAAGCGCCGCTCGAGCGCGGCGTCCTTCTCGATGTACTTTCGGTACTCGTCCTGGGTGGTGGCTCCGATGCACTGCAACTCGCCACGCGCAAGGGCCGGCTTGAGGATGTTGGATGCGTCGATGGCGCCTTCAGCCGCGCCTGCGCCAACGATCGTGTGGAGTTCGTCGACGAACAGGATGATCTCGCCGGCCGCCGCGCGGATTTCCTCCATGACGCGCTTGAGTCGCTCTTCGAACTCACCGCGGTACTTGGTGCCGGCGACCAGGCCTGCGAGGTCGAGCGCAATGACGCGCTTGTCTGCCAGCAGTTCCGGAACCTCGGCGCGAATGATCCGCTGGGCCAGGCCTTCGACGATGGCCGTCTTTCCGACGCCCGGCTCGCCGATAAGCGCAGGATTGTTCTTGGTGCGGCGGGAGAGCACCTGGATTACGCGTTCGATCTCGGTCGCGCGTCCGATGACGGGGTCGGGCTTGTTGTCGCGGGCCAGGGTTGTGAGGTCGCGACCGTAACTGTCGACGGTAGGCGTCTTGGTGCGTTCTTTTGCGGGCGCGACCGACGTTTCAACCCCGAGCAGTTTGGTAATCTCTGCACGGATCTTTGCCGGGTCAACCCCCAGGTTCGAGAGTACCCTGGCAGCCACGCCCTCTCCCTCGCGCACGAGACCCAGCAGGAGATGCTCGGTTCCGATATAGTTGTGGGCCAGAGCACGCGCTTCTTCAAACGCCAGCTCAATGACGCGTTTTGCGCGGGGCGTGAACACCATTTCCTGCTGGGCAGCCGGTGCGCCCTTGCCGACGATGGCCTCGACTTCGGTGCGTACCTTTTGCAGGCTGACACCAAGGTTCTCGAGGACCTTGGCGGCCACACTCTCCCCTTCGCTGATGATCCCGAGCAGGAGATGCTCGGTTCCGATATAGTTGTTTCCGAGCCGCTGAGCCTCTTCCTGGGCTAGCACGATGGATCTCCGCGCTCGTTCAGTGAAAGGTTCCCACATAATGTAGTGCCTCCTTATGACATGGGTCACGCGGGCTCACGCCGCCAATGTCCCCATCTTTCTGTAGACCCGCCTCCAGGAGGTTGGTCGAAGTCCTTCTTGCTTTAAGTCGTGGGCGTTCCGCGACTCGCAACCTGCAGTGTATCGGCCAACTGGCTGGGGCCCGTCCGTGGACAGGCACGACCTTCCTGGTCGCCCTTCCGGGGTGCCGGGTTGTGATTTCGATGGCGTGGTGCGCAATGCGGACCTCTTGTCGATGCATCAGGCTTCTTCGCCCAGCTCTGCTCGGATCCTCTGCGCTCGGAGGATGTCTGCCTGGAGCGGGTTGCTGACCTGCCCCATGAGAACCTGGAGGGTCGCGGGCCGGATGGCCACCAGGAGCGCATTGAGACGTTTTCGCGAGATCGGGGGCAGAATTTCGAGTTCGATGCCGAGCCGCACCATGGAAAGCAGTTCCAGCGCTTCCGCCGCAGCGATGACTCGCGCGTGGCGCAGAATCCCGAGAGCACGCCACAACTTGTCCCCGAGTTGCACCGAGAAGTCGCGGCGCAGGCGGGCCCGTGCGCCCATCTCCTGCTCGACCACGCGCTCCGCAACGGCGCGCACACGGGCTTCGATGTCTTCCTCTCGCGGGCCGAGCGAGATCTGGTTGGAAATCTGGAGCAGGTTCCCGTGCACGGCCGTGCCCTCTCCGTAGAGTCCCCGAACGGCGAGTCCGACCTGTGAGACGATCTGCGCCTTCACGGCCTCGATGGCGTGGGCCAGGGCGATGGCCGGCAGGTGCAACATGACGGACGCGCGCAGTCCGGTTCCCACGTTACTCGGACACGCCGTCATATAGCCCAGGTGGGAGGAGAACGCGAAGTCAAGCGTGGACTCCAGCGCATCGTCGAACTGGCTCAACAGCCGCCATCCCCTGGCGGTTTCCAAGCCAGAGAGGAGACACTGCAGGCGCAGATGATCTTCCTCATTCACCATCCCGCTCAGGATGCCGTACGGTCCGAGCAGCAGGCTTCTCCCGCCTCCACCTCCGGTAACCATGTGTGCGAGGAGCGGGCTCAGCAGATGCTTCTCCACCAGCGTGTGAAGCTGGATCGTGGAGAGGTCTGCCAGGTTCAGGGAAGCGAAGTCTGCAGTGAAAGTTGACGCACGGGCGGCTTCATTGACACGGTTGCGCACGGCTTCAAGTTCGGCGGGTCGGGCCGCCAGGGGAAAGCGGAATCCGCGCAGATTCCGCGCGACGCGCACGCGACTTGCAATCACGACCTCCGCCAGGGGACCCGCACCAGCGATCCATTCCAGGTTCAGCGACGTGATGGCTTCGTGCGGGGAAGGGAGTGCGGTTGCATCTGCCGGTGCGCCTGAGGAGTCGGCCTCTTGCGTGAAGGACGGCGCGGGGAGGGCGCAGGGGAGCGCCGGCGCAGTCAACGCGTGCTGGAAGGTGGGGAGAATGGGTGCGACCTGCAGTGGAATCGGCCCTTCCTGCGCGGAATCGTCCTGGGACGGTTCGGACGCGAGATGGGCGGGCCGGGAATCGTCCGTTTCGGGTTCGTTGTGATCAGGAGCAGCCGGGCTGCCGTTACTGCACATCCTGTAGCTTCCTTTCCAGATCGCGCACCTGATCGCGCAACGTTGCGGCATCTTCGAACCGTTCGTCGTTCACCGCGCGGGCAAGTTCCTGGCGCAGGTGCTCGATCTCGCGGTGCAGGCGCAGGCCGTCCCCCGCACGTGCCGGAATCTTGCCGTCGTGATGCACGCTTCCGCCCTGTACTCGCCGAAGCACCATGTGCAACTGCGGAGCGAACGACTGGTAGCAGTCCGGACATCCCAGCATGCTGGTCTGGTGGAACTGCTGAAGGGAGTATCCGCAGCACGGACACACG
>JAJXVI010000274.1 GCA_021782195.1 bacterium
TTGCGGTGGCGCAACAGCGCCGACGTGCGTTGCGGTGGCGCAACAGCGCCGACGTGCGGTCCGTCCCCTCCCCTTCTTCGACTCGCCGCAGGATTGAGGCATTTGCGGTGGGCGAGGCTGCTCTGGAGACCGGGTGGCTCGGATACCAGGCCCCTGGCGACAGCGCCCCCGGGGTCTAAGCAGCGTGCCTCGGACGCTAATGGCAGCTTCAACCGGCGCGTCTGTTCAGGCGGTTGCGGCCCTGGAAACCGAGGTTGCCTTGCCTGTCAGCGGGTGGTGGATTACCGTGGCACTCCTGCCTTGCAACCGCATGGTGACTCTGCTACGATGGTCAACGGAACACAGCTGGCTACAAGGGATGCTGCATATCGTTCAGGCCGCTCCAGATGCCACACGCCTGTGTGACCGGAGGAAGCGCAGTGATTGAGATCGTGCGTCTGTGGGTCGACTTCGTGGTCGTGGTGGCTTTCCTGTACGCAATGCGACACTGGGTTTTTTCCTGGAGAAGGCTCTTCTTCCCGCAACGTCAGTTCTTCCAGGACCTTCTCGACAGCGAGTTGCCGGGCCTGACTGTACTGGTCCCGATGCACAACGAGGAGCTCGTCGCCCGTGACGTGCTCGACGCACTCCTGCGCAGCACCTATCCCCACGATCGTCTCGAAATCATTCCCATTGACGATCACTCTGAAGACGCCACCGAAGACATTCTTCGGGAATACATGGCCCTTTATCCGCTGATTCGCCCGCTCTTCCGGCGCAGTGGACAGCGCACAAAGCCCGCCGGGCTCAACGACGCACTCAAGATTGCCCGCCACGACATCATCCTGGTGTTTGACGCCGACTACCTGCCGCCACGAGATATGCTGCGCGAGCTCGCCACTGCCTTTCTTGACCCTGAGGTTGGCGCCGTCATGGGGCGCGTGATCCCCGTGAACACTCCCAATCACCTCCTTCCACGACTCGTTGATCTCGAGCGCACCGGTGGGTATCAGGTCGATCAACAGGCACGATATGACATGGATCTCGTCGTCCAGTTCGGAGGCACGGTCGGAGGCTTTCGACGCTCCCTGGCGACGGTTCTCGGCGGTTTTGACCCCAGGGTGTCAGCCGAAGATACGGAGCTCACCTACAAGCTGTATGTTCGCGGATGGAAGGTCGCGTATGCAAACCGGGCTGAATGCTACGAAGAAGCCCCTGAGAACTGGGATGTGCGTTTGCGGCAACTACGGCGATGGTCACGAGGTCACACCCAGGTCCTGTTTCGACACCTCTGGCGGCTTCTCAAGTCGCCGTACCTCTCACTGCCCCAGAAGGTGGACGGTACCCTGCTGAGCGGAGTCTACCTGGTATCACCGTTGCTGCTGAGCGGATTTGTCGGTACCCTCATCCTTTTTCTAGACGGAACAACGTCGATGACGCCAACGGTGCTCCTCACTCTGGCGACGGTCACCTATAACGCCGTTGGAAATTTCGCCCCGTACTACCAGATAGCAATTGGCGGCATCCTCGACCGGATGGAAGAGCGATTGCTCCTGCTCCCCTTCCTCTCCTTCGTGTTCCCGTTCAACCTGTGGGCTGTAACCCTCGGCGTCTGGGACGCGTTTGTCGACCTGCGCAAGAAATCCGGGTTTGCCTGGGAGAAAACGAAGAGATATCGTGCAGCAAGTACCTGAGGCAATTCTGCTGACGTGTCTCGTGCTTCTGATGAGCCTGCTTCCGTTTCTACCCGGACTGTTCGTCTGGATCCGACGGCGCGACGTACGCCCTTTGCCGATAGACCCCCACTATGTGCGCGACCCTCGTTATTTCGGACGCGTCTTCCGTCGATCCGTCATGTCTGGCATCCTTCCTCCTGAGATTCCCGATACCGCCAACGCCGCACCTCCCTCAACTGCCGCCTCCGAGTCGTCCCCACAAGCTTTCGGGTCGGCGACAGACCCGCCCGAGTCGTCCCCACAACCTTTCGGGTCAGCGACGAAACCACCCGGCGTCGGTACGTCCGACGATACGCAGATACCCGCCCGGGAGGTTCCCGTTGCGTCCGCAATCAATCCCCCCGGCGGTGCGCCGCAACTCGCCAGAGTACAGGCCTCGCTCGCGTTTCCTCCTCCACAACCCGTTCGAAAAGCCATGAGTCAACAACAGAACGTCGAGATTCTTCGTGACCTCTACCTGGAAGGCACACTCGCGCGAAAGACCGTGGTCAGTCTCGAAGACCTGCGCACCGCGCCGCACACCACCTTCTACCGCGCATACGCAAGGGGAAACGCCACGGTTGGCGCTGAGAGCAAATTCGACTGTCTGGCGGCAGACGGTGACATGCGCCTCGACGAAGGCTGCCAGATTGACAACTGGGTCGACTGCGATGGTATCCTGACGGTTGGGCAGCGATGCTCCCTCGGGCTCTCCGCTAGCGCCGGCGAAGGCCTCTACGTCGATCTTTACACCAGATTCCAGCGCCTGTGGGGCAACCCGGTGCGAGTCGCCGGGCCATTCAGTAGCCGCACGTACGGTTCCGCCCGACTGCGAAAGCGAAGCACGCACACGAGCGGTCCGGCCCCACACATGCTGTGGACCGGCAAGCGCCTCGCCCTGCCCGCCCACAGTGTCATCGAGTCGGACGTGGTGACCCGAGGGGACATGCACATCGGAGGGCACACAGTCATTCACGGCAGCCTGAAAGCACACGGGACGCTCTGGATTGAACCCGGGGTTGAAATTCGCGGACACGTCATCTGTCGAAAAGAGATACACATGGAAAAGGACGTCCTGGTCCACGGCAACATCTTCAGTGAAACCGACATCTGGCTGGGCGAAGGCTGTCAGGTCGGTGAATCCGGCGGTTACAAGAGCGTGTACGGATGCCGCCACATCCGCCTCTTGCCGGGGTCTGCAATCTACGGTTGGGTCTTTGCCGCACAGGGTGGCGTAGCGGGCGACCGATGAGCAAGTACTTCAAATGGCTCCTGCTCCTGCTTGCAATCTACCTGATCTGGAACCGATGCGCCCATCTGTTCATTGCGACCAATCGCGTGATCGCATCCGTGGGGCTGGTTTACGATCCAGGAGCCGCCGACAGCTCCGTTCGCAACGCATACGAGTCGGTGCTGCAAGAAGAAGGAATTCCCCATCGCTGGATTTCCTACCACGACTTCATTCTCCAAGACGGGCGGGACCAGCTCCACCGGTTCCAGGCACTCATATTCCCGGATGCACTCTGTCGCACCATTCCGATTGACGTGGCCAGCCGGGCGAAGCAGTTTGCACAATGTGGTGGGAAGGTTCTGGTGGTCTTTGATGCCGGCACGCGTGACCGTAGAGGACATTATCGAAAGAAAGGAATCTTCGTCAACCTTCTCGGCGTCGACTATGTTCAGTACGACCGCCTCCGAAATGCAGCCTACCTCACCTCCCATCTCAAGTTCAACAGCGCGGCCGACGCCGCATACTGGCAGATACCACCGGGGAAGGTCAGCCCCTCGAACGAACTGATGTCGTACATTTACGGTCCGATGAATTTTTCCGTTCCTGCGACCCGACTGACCAGCTCCTCAACCAGGGTGTACGCCTCATCTCCGTTCGGTCCGGTTCTCTCTAGGCGACCCGTAGGCAAGGGCGAAGCCGTCTGGATTGGCATTCCTCTGGGGGCATTGAAAGCTTCCGGGGACGATCTGGAGTTGCGCGCGTTTCTGCGCACGTTCGTAGAGACGATTGCGGAACTTCCCCATCTCGTGCCGAGTCCTCGAGGGCTCGGAGGACTCGTGATCGACTGGCACGTCGACTACAACGGAGAGTGGATCTGGCTGCCGTCGATGCTCTCTCACCACCTGGTGCGTAAAGGCATCCACTACGAGTTTGATGTCACGGCAGGTCCAGACAACAACCATCCCGGTGATGGAGAGGGCTTCGATGCCGCAGGTCGCGGCCGGCCACTGGTCAAGGAAATCATGCACTACGGCTGGATAGGCTCTCATGGTGGATGGTTGCACAACTGGTTTGCCCACAATCTTGAACGACACAAACTGAGCAGACGTGAGATCCTCCACCTGGTGCAGATCAACGATGAATGTCTGCAAAACATCACCGGCTACCCCATTATCTCCTACGCAGCCCCCCAGGGCGTCCATCCGCAACCCGAAATGACCGAAATTCTTCAGCAACTGGGTATGTGCGCGTACTACTACACCGGAGATGCAGGCAGTGCACCCAACCGAACTTTCTACAACGGGCGCATGGTCAGCAAAAAAGTTGTGGCCTTTCCGATCATGCCCAACCAGAACACAGCGTCGTTCTATGAAATGGGAGAGAAACATTTCTCGACGCAAGAGATTGAGACGTGGCTCGACGGTACAATGAAGTACGTCATCAAGCAGCGCACCGTACGCCTCATCTACAGCCATCCCCACGACCTCAACACGCCCCAACTGCGACACGCTTTTTCGCATTTTATCGACGGAGTGCAGGTTGAACTGCGCAAGGGCGACCTGCAGGTCGAGCCAATGTACGTCTACGCGCACTTTTTGTTGCGGCTGGTCAAGACCAGAACATCGTTCACCAGGATCAAGGGCGAGTGGATTGTTCACCTGTCAAACCCACAGGGGCTCAATGACGTCTGCATCGACATGCCGGCCGCACTGTTGCAAAAGAGCTTCACGCTCCCTGCAACCGTCTCCAGTCGCAAGACCGGCGACCACTGGCTGTTCACCATACTTCCTGACCTTCAAGATCTGACCCTGCAACTGCCGGCCGCAAAAAACTGAAGCACCCACGATCGCATCATCGCCG
>JAJXVI010000275.1 GCA_021782195.1 bacterium
CTGCGCTCACTTTTTATCGCAACGCCGTCATTGCACTGCCTTCGAACTACGAGCTGCTCACAGCGACGGCGCCCAATGCCGCCAGCTTCCTGTATTACAATGATGGCGCCAGCGCGTCTCGGTTCTCGTATCCCTCGTCAATCACGGACGGCGGCAACGCGCTTGGCATTGAACTCCAGACGGTGGGAGGGCGCACGGCAGCGTGGAACCAGACCGTAAGCGGCCCTTCCAACTACGCGTACGCGGTCAGTGCGAAGTCTGTCAGCAGCACTACCCAGAAATCGGTGATACGAGCGGGCGACATCGTGCTCGCCACAAACCTCAACACCATCAACCAGATGACCCGTTTCACAGGCGATGCGGATGTGACGGTGTATCAGGTCGAGGCCCAGAAGTTCGTGAGCCCGCTGGTGCTTGACCTTCGTGGTAACGGCCAGATCGAAGCCTCCGACGGAAACTGGCTCCCTCATCCCGGACACCTCGATCGTTCGAGACTCGTACCGTTTGACTTCTTTGGCAACGGTTTTGACGAACTGATGGAGTGGATCGGACCCGACGACGGGTTCCTCATCGTGCCGCGCCTCGATGGGCGCGTTGATGGAAACTGTCTGTTTGGGACCACCGGTGGTTGGGCCAGCGGATTCGAGAAACTGGCTCAGCGCGATACAAATCACGATGGCCAGCTTACTGGAGATGAGCTCCGAGGGCTCTACGTCTGGCAGGACCGTAACAGCAACGGACGCATCGACCCGGGTGAACTTCGTACCGTACAGGAGATGCACATTACCCAGATCAGCTTGAAGCAGACGATGTATCGCAGCAGCTTCGTCATGGACGGCCAGACCCGTACGATGTGGGACTGGTGGCCTTCGGCCCTCGAGATGCGCAAGATCTCCCTCTCTGACCTGCGCTGATTCAACGCCTTGCCACGAAAGTCAGGGGAATTGAGCGCGCCAGGGCGAACCGAGACTGCAGGATGCAGCGCGCCAGAGTCGCCCCAGAGCACAACGACCGCCACGCCCCGAGCACCGTGGATGTGTGTACTGCGCAGCGCGTGGAGAGCAGTCGCCTCGTGACGCGGCGGTTACCGTTCGTCGTCCTCCTGTCGCTCGCCTTTGCGCTCTGGGCTTTTGCGGGACTTGTCGCTGCACGCCCCCGCCCCGACCCGCATGGCGCAACGCTTGCCCCACCCCCGGTTCTGCTGAGCCCCTCTGGATTTCGTCAGAAGGGCCTCGAAATGAGAGCCTTCAGCATGATCACCATGTCGTACGACGGCAGCTTTCTGGTGGGGCTCGAACGCGTCGCGGACGTGCGCCTCAAGCTCCGGGGAATTGCGTGCGAACTGAGAGTGCTGCACTACGCATCCGCACATCTCGTCCGCGTGGATACGATCTTGCTGCCCACCACGGCGTTTGAGCAACTCGCCCTCTCGTCAGACGGCAGGACCGCCCTGGTCATCGGGGAAGGCGGCAGCAAGTTCATCCTGGTGAACCTCGTGAAATGCACTGCCCGCGTCATCTGGACGCACCGCAGGGGCGTGCCGGGCTTCCGGTGCGACCAGGTTGCCTGGTGGTTCAACGGTGCCTTCTACATGGTCGGCTACCTGCACGATTCAGAATCGAGGATGGTGTACAACGGCATTGTACGACTCAACCTCGCTCGGAGCGGACCGGCCATGTTTGAACGCGCACTCGATCTCACACCCCTCGAGCGCAGATTTCGCGCGTTCTGCTTCCAGCTGTTCGTCGATCCCGCGCAATGCTTCTTCGGCTGCATGCCTCGAATGGGCCAGGTCGACATCTACGCGGGAACCAGCCCGATTCAAAAGATTGCGAGCGTGGTCGCGGTCGGAGGGGTCGCCGCCAGTCACAACCGCCTGCTCTATGCAGCGCGACTCAACGGGGGACAACGTGACGTGATACTCAAGGACGTTGAAACCCACCAGATCTGGCACCTCGGTCGGGACAACCTTCCGTTCAACTACCTGTTTCTGTCGCTTGACGGCAAGACTGCGGTCATCACGCTCATGAATTTCCGTAACAACACCATGTCCTACTTCTATGCGCGCCAGGCACAGGGGTTCAAGTTGCGACCCGTCCCCGCCCTGCAGAACGTGCGCCCCGGCACCCTCCGCCTCGCAGGCAACGGGTCGGCCTGCACTTTCTTCAACCCCGACGGGTTGCTGTACGTACGCCTCCGCTAAGCGCGTCCCCCGCCCCATCTCGCGCGCCGCGGACGCTCACGCGCGTCCCCTCCCCGCCTCTCCCCGAGGGATGTCCCCCCTCGCACGCGAACCTCCGCTCATGAGCAGAACACTGCGCGCAGTTGTCGGGTTCGTCCTCATCCTTGTGGAAGCCGTGATCGTCCGGGGGTGGAGGTTTCCTTCGACCCCACTGCCGTCGCCGACCACGACCGTCTCGGAGCGAAGCGCGGACCGGCCGGTCGCAAGCGCGTCAGTCCGGACGAAACAGGCGGTCTCGTCCGGGGGGCGTGCCGTCCCACGCAAGGTCCGCGGATCCGAGAAGATAGACTGGAAGCAGCTCGATTTTCCACGCCTGACCCGTGAAGTCGAAGCGCTGCGCTCGCTGCGATTCATGCGTCCGGTGCCGTGCGGATACAAGACACCTGCACAGGTACGTGCCTATCTGCGACGCGAGCTTGACAGGGAGACTGACTGGGCAGCGACCGACGCGATGCTCCTGCAGTTCGGCTTCATCCCCCGTAAATTTCCACTCAAACGGTTCATGATCGAGTTCTACACCGAACAGGTGGCAGGCTATTACGACCCGGACACAGGTCGATTCAACATGACTGACGCCGTCTCCGATGACCCCTCGATGGCGGCAGTCACCGGTATGGGATTCCAATCCGCAGTAACCGACAGCATGGTCATCCATGAAATGGACCACGCGCTCCAGGATCAGTATTTCAACCTCCATGCTCTCGAACACGGCTGCGAAGGGCACAGCGACCGTTCCCTGGCCACAACGGCCCTCATCGAAGGCGACGCCACCCTCGTGATGATGGACGCCCTCTATAAAAGTCTGGGGTTGCCCGCTTCATCTCGCCCTCCGCTCTCTACTCTGATGCACGACAATACTGTCCTTCAGGGGGGCGGCCCCGTCTTTCAGCGCGCCCCTCTCTACATCCGCAGTTGCGCCCTCTTCCCCTACATTGCAGGTGCGTGCTTTGTCGATTACTGGCGACGACGGGGTGGATGGAAGGCGGTGAACCGCATCTGGCATCACCCGCCTCGCTCGACGCGGGTGATCCTGCACCCGGAGACGTGGCACTACCCTTCGTCCCCTCTTCTGACGGTACGTCTGCCTCCCCAGGGAACCCTCTGCGCTGCAGAAGGGATGCGCCAGGAAGTCGAGCGCACCGTATCGCAGGACAGCCTGGGGGAGGAGCAGATTCGTCTGCTGCTTGAACAGTGGCTTCCGCAGATGCCCCCTCAAGAGCGCAATGCCATCTGTTCAGGTTGGCGTGCAGACAGTTTCCGCATCTTCTCGCACGGTCCCCGACGTCACATGGTGTGGGAGAGCGCATGGTCGTCGGCCGTGGCAGCCCGCAGATTTGCGAGCGCCGTGGCGACGGTTCTCGAGGTATCTCATCACGTTCACCTGCAAGCATCGACGGGACCCCGTTCGACGCTTGAGGAGTGGCATTCGCCCCGACTGCAGATGAAACGGCAGGGAAACCGCGTCCTGATTCTGGAAGGACTGCCAGATCGCCACGCGGTGCGAGCGTTCAAAGTCGTTTTGGGAGTCCGAACGTAGACAGCGAGGAGAGGGACCTCCGCGTTGCCGAGATGAAAACGTGGGGGAAGGGGAAGGGAAAGGAAAGCCGAATAAAAGGTGGTGAGGGAACCTGCTGCTCTGAACGTGAACCCTGAGCTTCCTCGCAACCGCGTGACCGACCACGCTCACCACCGTGTCGGGACTCCCGGCACGGGAGCGAGAGGAGGACCCTGCAACCCGTGGAACCGCACGATGAGCACTCGATGGAGCCGTCCTTTGCAGAGAACGAATCGGAAGCTGGCGCTTCCTCGTCTGCAGAAGAGATCATTCCCATTGAACCCGAGGTTGGTGCCGCCCTGCTGCTGTCTGGAAACTATTCGCGGTCACTGGCCGACCGTGTTTTTTCAGGTCTCTCCCAGGAAGAGATTGGCCGACTGAGCCAGGGAATGCTCAAGCTCAAGGGCACGCCGGAAGACCGCCTCGAGCGCATGTGGAACCGCCTTACGCTTCTTTTCACGGGCGACTGGCGCGAAGAGGACGATCTGGTGGAGTTCATACGCTCCATTTTGCGCAAAGGTGTACGAGACGAACCACCTCTCACGACCATCCAGAAACTGGCGCTGTTGCTCCTCTCACTCCCCGAGGACCTTGCCCGCATGATCTCCACCGGAATCATGAGCGGGTTGAATCGTCCGGGCGTCCTTGAACTGACACGTGAACTGGCCCACCTTCTCCATTATCCGAACCAGGAGGTTCACGATCGCGTCCTAGGCGAGTTTCTCTGCTTCTGCAGCGCACGGGCCCTCCCGAGCGTCACGTTCATGAACCTGCACGTCATGGAGATGGAAGTGGAACGGCTGGTTCGACGCGACGTTACTTCATGCGCCGACGTGATGCAGCGACTGTGGCTGCACGAAAACGAAGCACTTGCCACTTTTCAGGACGCCGCACGCAATCAGCCGGCCCGAACCATCGAAATGCTCAAGGATTTTGCCTACGGTCCCGCGGTCTACTCGTACATTCCCCTACAGCAGCGGGC
>JAJXVI010000276.1 GCA_021782195.1 bacterium
GTCCCCCCCACCGCCCGGCGCGGCACGTCCCCCGGTGAGGCGTCCCGTTTGACGTTTATCTCCCGGAAGCGCGCCCATGCGTGCATCCAGGGGCGCACACGCATCCTACGGTGACACGGAAGGAACCCGTCCGTGAGCATGGTGTGCAACAACGAGCTGCAACACGAGCAACCAGCGGCACGCAGACAGTGGGGCACGGTCTGGCCGCCCCCGGACGGCGTCTCTCCTGTTACAGGCACAAAGGGCGGGGGGGAGAAAGGAGGAGGAGAGTCTGGCGGCGTGCACGACTTCACGGTCGGCGCCCTGGCCGTCCTCGTGGGCGCTTCCCACGCTCGTTGCCACAGGGTGCACTTGACCGGCCCGCACGGTAGTCCACGGTTCCCGCTATATGCTACCGCGAGTGAGGGACGGGGGCCTGACAGTGGAACCGGGCAAATGCTTGCTGTATCGCTGTTTTCATTGATGGAGGAATCACTGCAGTGATACACGTGGGGGTGGTCGTTGTTGCTACCCGTATCTGGGTTCTGGTGGATGCAAAAACAATCGGGGTAAAGAAAGGCCAGATACAGGGCATGGGGAATATGGGGCCGTGGGGATGGTTTTTTGCCTGTCTCGGTTTCTGGATTGTGAGCTTTCCTTTTTATGTGGCAAAGCGAACGGAGTACAAGAGAATAAACGGAAAATCAAATATTGATAATGGCGATTGGCGGGCCTTTCCTGTTCGTGGGCAGGAACCCTCACCGGAAGGCAGTCTCCGGCGATGATGATGCCCACTGGCGGGCCTTTGCTGTTCGTGGGCAGGCTCCGTCCCTGCTCGTTCCCAACAGGCTCTGGCAGGCAAGTCACGGGTTGCGCGGTCGTGTCCGCCGGAGCTTCTACTGCCGACCGGCTTCATCGAGGCCGCGCGCGGGTTCCTGAAAGGCAATCCTCACGCTGGCCTGCCCGGCCATACGGTCGCGTCGAAGCTCGGCGAGCACCTCGTCAATCCGTTCCTGGTCGTGGATGAAGCGCAGGACCTGCAGCGCAGTCGAGATCGAGCTGCGGGTGTTGGTGTGGTTTCATCTGAGCAGGGTACCGAACAGGAGCCGGCTGGTGGTGCTGGGGGATCGTAACCAGCAGATGACGCCGACGGGCTTCCACTGGGTTCGTCTGCTGCGCACATTTTCCGAGCAGAGCAACCGGTATGGGTGTCCGCGGGACGAGTTCCTGGAGAGCGCCCGCTTCACGGCAGACGAGACAGACACGCGCACTCCGCTTCGGCTGCTCCCCAATACCTATCGCCTCACGTCGGAGGTGGCCCGCTTCGCCCAGAGCATGTGGCGGGCGGTGGTCACGCGCAACGAGCCTGCATCCAGCGTGGGGCGACTCCTGGAAGACGTCGTGGATCCGGACCTCACCCTGGAGTTGCGGACGACGGATCGGGTGCAGAGATTGCCGGAAGAAATGCGCCGTCCGGTCCTCGTCGTTTGCGAGCCCGGTGAGTTTGTGGAAGCGCTCGCGGCGTACGCGGACGGGGCGGCCGAGCCGGACCTTGCTTCGTTCGGGGGAACCGCGTCGGACAGGGTCACGGCCGCGGGGAGCGCACTGGTGGTGCTGACTCACCCGGGAGAAGCGCTGGACAGATTGCAGCGCGACCGTGGAGCCGACCTGGCGACTGTGGTGCAAAGCGTCCCCCTGGCTTTCTGCAAGGGGCTGGAGTTCGAAGGATGCGTGGTCTTTGGTCTCCCGGTGCGGGAGGGAAGACCTGAACCGGACGTCCGAGGGCAGTGGTACACAGCGCTTACGAGAGCCGCAGGCCTGCTACTCGTGTGCGTGTCGCCCACCGAGCACGAGTATCTCCAGAGGGTCGGGTGGAGTGAGATCCCCGAGAGCGACGTGACCGTTGAACGGGTCGCTGGGTTGCCTGAGGCGGTCCAGGCGATCCAGCGACAACTGGCCAGGGTCGGCGCAACCACACTGACCCCCGAAGTCCTGCAGACCCTCGGGGAGTCTTATTTCACGCGATTCACTGAAACCCGGGACGAAAACTTCCTTCGCATCGCTATCCGGAATTTCAAGCTGGGAGGGCGTCCGGACCTCGCCAGCAGCTATGCGTTGGAGGCCGGAAAACTGCTGGAGAAGTGGGACCGGCACGAAAGCGCGGCCCAGTATTTTGAGGTCGCTGAACAGGGCGAGGACGCGGTTCGTTGCCTCCTGCGCCTCTGCTCAAGGGGGGAGGGGAAGTACTACGAGAAGGCCCGCGCCCTGACGGCGGAGATGCACCGGAAAGGCTACGTGAGCGGTGCGATCGGGTGCTGGCTGGGACTCGCGAAGTTGGACCCGGTGAACCTCACCGAAGCGGTGGAAGGTGCGACGAGCGAGCTGGACGCGGCGCTCTGGGAACGGTTGGAGGGCGAAGTACGCAGGAGGCTGGACTCCGATTCGCCGGCAAGCGGGGTGAGCACGCGGCTGGCAGAGGCCCTGGCGCTCCGTGAACGGTTTGTCGTGGCGAGCCTGTGCTGGGAGGGCCTGGGGCAACCCGCACGGGGCATCGAGTGTCTGGTGCGGGCGGGCCGACCTGGCGAGGCGCTGACTGTGGCGGAGACCTCCCTTCCCGCGGGGGACCCGCTGTGGGTCACCATCGGACAGGAGCTCGAAAAGGCCGGCGAGACCGCCTGGCCCAGCGCGTTCCGCTGCTATCACCGCGCACAGGACCGCGCCCGACGCAACGGACTCGCGGACAGATTGCGGATGCCTGGCCTGGCCCGCTGCTGGATGGATCTGGGAGATAAGCACGAGGCGCGCATGCTCGCGAGCTCTTGCACGAGCCGGGGCCTTTTCGCCGACGCGGCGGCTTGCTGGGAGGTGGTCGGGCAGCCGGGGGACGCGGCGCGATGCTGGAGTCGGGCGTCGTCCCTGGTCCTCGAGGAGAGCGACGACCATCTGGGCCCCGCTGACGTTTCGCGAGGGGCCGCGTGCCGACGCTTCCTCCAACACCTCAGGTCGCCGGCGGTCACGAACCAGAGTGCCGGCTCTGATCGTCCGGACGGCAACGCGGAGGATGTCGCAAAGCAGTGTCTTGCGATGATGGCTGGCTGGCGAAGCAACCGGGAATGGCGGCGAAACGTGCGGCAATGGCTCAGGCGCCTCGAGCGGCAGGCGAACGACTGCCTGGGTCTGGAAGGCGAACAGGTGGAGGGTAGGCTGACCGACCTCGCGGAGGAGCTGGGGATGCATGACCCGGGCGAGGTCCGGGAGATGGTGCGCCGTGTTGCGCAGCGGTACGCGGAACGGGCTCGAAAGTGTGCGGAAACGCTGTTCCAGACGCCGGGCCGGGAGGTTGAAGCCGTGTCGATTCTCGACCAGACGCTGAAACGACGGCGCGAGGCGCTGGCGTGGACGCAGCAGCTCTGGGACAGAGACACGGTGGAGGGAAGGGCTCTGGCGATCAATGCGTGGCGCAGGATGAAGACCCCTGAGCCCGCGCTCAAGTGCGTGGAGCCGTGGCACAGGGCAGACACTGAGGGCCGCCAGAATGAAACGCGAGGCCTGATCGAGAGGCTCGGCCTGGATGTGGCGGTGCGTGACGAGTTCTTGCGTCGCCTGGGGTTCGAGGTCGCAGTTCAGGGCAACGCTGCGGAGATGGCCGGCACGGATGAAGTGTCGCGGGAAGTCGCGGAGACTGCGTCGCACGAATGTCGCGAGGCCGTCGGGGAAACCGAAGCGGAAGACCCTGTGGTTGGCGTATCGAACGCTGTACGTGAGCCGGATGATGACCTGGACGTGCCGGTGCGAGAGTCGCACGCCGCGGGAGCCGATGGGGCAGCGGCGCGGGACGCTGAGGCGGCGGCGCAGGGAGACCCGACTGAAACAGTTGTCGACCCGGCGGGAGCACTTGTCGAAGATGCGGGAGCAGACGGAGACCCCGCGGCGGAGGGTGACGCAGAGGCGGCGCCAGAAACGTGCGATTCAGGCGGCGTTCTTCTGCCACAGTGGGTGCGCGGCGAGGTTCAGCGTGCGGAAGTGAACGAGGAGGCCCGCGTGGACCTGTTGAAGGCCGTCGACGACATGGAGAGGAAGCAGTCGGCGCTCGCGAAGTTGATGAGGCGAATCGCCGAGGATCTTGAGGAGGCCGACCTCGCTCGTTGTGCCGCAGTCGTTCGTGCGCGTCACGCCCAGCTCTCCGCGCCGGTCGCGGACGAGGGGCGTGACCGTAGCCGGGTGGTTTGATCAGGATTTTCCAACCTTTGTTGGGAAACCCTGATGGTTGCACGAGGTTTGCGGTTCTGGATCAAACCTGCGCTTGATCCAGGTTTCCAAACACCGAGCAATCATGCGGGTCCCAGAGCATTGGTTTGCAAGACTTGATCAAACCCCTGGGCCAGACCTCCCCCCCCCGCAGCCCCGCGCCGGGCGTCCCCCCCAGCAGCCCCGCGCCGCGCGTCCCCCCGAAGACAACGCTGATTGCAGAAGGAGGTTGACAATGTCGGACTTCTCGGAATTTTCCTATGGGTATGCGGTGACGGAGGCGATTGCCGAGTTCTTCCGTCCCACCCTTGTGGCAGCCCCCGTGCTCCCCAGTTTGATTGAAGAGGCGTCCCTGGGGTACGACCTCAAAATGACCGTCAAGGGCGTGCCCTTCTTCGTTCAGTTCAAGACGTGCGAGGAGCGTGTCCGCGGCAACGCAAAGGCAGCAAGGGAAGGCCTACTGCCCGTCCCCCATTACGTCTATCTTCTTCGCACAAGCGGAAAGTCTTGCCAGCATGAGCACCTGTTGAAGCTGGAAGAAA
>JAJXVI010000277.1 GCA_021782195.1 bacterium
GCCGCCTCGGCGGCCGCCAGGCAGGCGCGGGCGTCGCCGCCCCGCTCCCCGGCGATCCACGCCTCCAGCCGGGCGCCGCCCTCGGGGGGCACCAGCGCCACCTTCCGGGCGTCGCCGCGGGCATCCCAGTCCTCGGGCGCCTCGAAGGAGAACTGGAAATCGTCCTCGACAGCTTCGATTCCACGATGTTCAGCGTCGGACAGTTCCTCCTCCGAAACTACCCGCAACACGGCGTGGTCGCTCTTCAGAAGGTGCTCGGTCCGTACACCTTCTCGTTCAACATGCGTAACCAGCGCGCAATCTTTGAACAACCCTCGCGCCTGCTGGCGTGGTCGCGCTTCCACGCCGATCGACTTCGCAGCCACGGTCTCACCTGTCCCATCGAGACGTCGTGCGCCTTCAAACTGCGTACCTACGCAACGTGGCTGGGACAGTTAGACCACGAGGACATTCGTCGGCGCCTCGGGATACCGGCGGGCGCACGGGTCATCATGTTCAGCGCCGTCGCGGAAGTCATCGGTTTCCCTCTGTTCGACCGCTTCACGTACTACGACATGCTGGCCCAGATCGCCCAGGTCGCGGCGGCCACCAACAGCTTCGTCCTCTTCAAACCGTGGCCTGGCGAGGACACCACCGTTCTGGAGGCCTTCATCCACGCGCATTTCAAGCCCTCGACGTACCGGCTGCTGCCCGGGTCGGCGCGCGCGTTCCACAATGCCGAGCTCCTCTCTGTCACCGACGTGCTGGTCAGCACCATGAGCTCCCTGATTGGAGAGGCCTTCTTCTTCGGCGCACTGCCGGTACTGGTCAACTCGCCTTCCACGGAAGCGTACTTCTCATCCGACTACACGAGTGAGTTTCGACGCCTCTGCGCCGTTTGGGAAAGAGGCTCGTCTCTCGTCGAGATAGTGCGTGGCCTGCTCGTCATGACCGAAGAGCAGCGCGTCTCCTGGCGAACGCGCGCACTGGGCATGTTCGGGTTCCTGTTCGGGGAAGTTCAATGAGACGACCTGTGGTCCTCGTGCTGTCAGTGCGCGACTATCTGCACCGCCCGCTGATCGACCTGGTGCGATTGCGACACGGTGCAGACACGCAGATCATCAGCATGCGCGCATGGCGGGAACTCGACCGGTGGTTCCTGCTGCGCCTCCTGTTCTTCGAACTGCCGTTCCGCATCGGAAGAATCTACACCCCCTCAGACCTTGGGGGAAGGCTCGTGCGCGTGATCGTGGACCTGGCCGCGCTCCTGGGAATCGAGGTCTACGTCGCACCCGCCCACAATCACCCGTACCATCGCGATCAACCCATTCCCCTCTCGCGGCGCTACGTTGATCTTCACGCGCTGCAGGTTGTGGGCGGATTCGCCCGCAGTTCGCGAATCGTCATCAACGACCCCTCCATGCGCGCGTTCTTTCGGGAACTCGGCTACGCGGACAGGCGACTGGTCGACGTTCCGGACTGGATTGCACGGCTGTTTCGGCGGCCACTCCCGACGCGCTATCGATTCGTTTTCTTCACCGAGGTGATGCAGGACATCGATCCCCACACCTGCGATCGAAACCTGCAACGGATCGTGCACCTGCTGGAGTGCGGCGCGCTTCCGTCTCTCGTCGTGAAGTTCCATCCACGCGAACCGCAAGAAAAGATCCAGGAGTACCGTCGCGCCTTCGCTCCGTGGCCGCAGGTGTCGTTCATCGACCTGGAAGCGCCGTCGTTCGACGTAATCAACGAGTCCGACGTCATTTTCGCCTCCTTCTCCACCGCGCTCCTTGAGGCGCTCTGGCTGGGCAAGCAGATCGTGATCCTCGACAACCCGCTCTATCTGAACACAATGATGCGCTTCTACCTGGACAATCCACAGCGCTACCACGTCTACGACGTGGACGACATGGCACTGGCACGTTTCCTGGAGGCGCCACCCACGGCTGACCGGCGACTGGCCTAGCCGCTCGCTGATTGTCCGGCTTTACTCGGCACGCACGGCAGCCCCGTGTCCCGCCCACAGCATCTGGAGGACCCATCCCATGCCCGAGCAGGACCCCGTCCCCGCCACGCCGCCGGTCCCCGCCACGCCACCCGCACGCGCCACCCTCCCCGAGCGCCTGCACCCGTGGATGCTCGGCGCGCTTGTCCTCCTGACCGCCTTCCTCGTCACGCTGCCCCACCTCGAAATCGTCGCCGTCCAGAAAGCAACCCACAGCCCGCTCGTCTACACACCGAACCACATCAACACGCACCTCACCCGCTTCGACGACATCAGCAAACTCTACGGCGCATTCAACGTGGCGCGCTATGGATCAATCCACGGGAATCTCTGCACGGCTGCCTGGAGCAATGACTTCTATCCCAACCGCATCAACGAGATCCTGTGCACGATTCTCTACGGAATCGTGGTGACTCTGACCGGGTCGTACACCCTCCCCTACTACCTGCTGGGAATCTTCGTCGCGCTGAGCCTCTACCTCGGTCACCTCGTGCTCTGGCGCGCCACGCGCGACCGTTTTCTCTCGCTCGCCGGCCCCGCCATCATGGTCTTCGGCTACCAGGACCTCATGCTGGGTCTCCTCACCCGCGAAAACCTCTTGCATCCACTGACCTGGCTCACTTCCATCAACACGGCAGTCTCCCAGACACAGTTCGAACTCAACTCCTTTTATCGCATCTACGCCCTGGGCACGAGCTACCCGATTTTCCTCGCGGCCGCCGCGATGATTCTGCGCACCCTGGAGCCCGAGGAACCCCTCCCCGCCGCCTCGCGCGCCAGAAGCCGCCTCTCACCCGCGTGGCGCAACGCACTCTGGGCCGCTATCTGGTTCGGCCTTTCCTTCTACGCATACATCTTCTACAGCCTGGTCCTCGGAGGCGCCCTGATCCTGCTTGCGGTGTTCCACGCGCTTCGCGGACGCAAGGCCTTCCCCACCCTGCAGCGCGTCCTGGTCGTGGGCACCCTGGGGGGCATTATCGGATTTGCGTCGCTCTACTCGACCGTGCGCACGATGCAGACCGCCTGCCCGGATTTTGCCGTTCGACTCGGGGTGGCGAGCAGCCATCACCTGTTCTTCGACACCGTGCCGCTCCTGGTACTGGCGTTTCTTCTGGCGGTCGCCGGCGAAGCCGGTGCCTTCAAACAGTTCATGCTGGCGGTCATCGGGGCCGTGCTGCTCATCGACAACGCGCAGTACCTGGTGGGCGTCAACTTCCAGGCAGGACACGCGTACATGCGCGCCGGCCTGCCGTTCCTCATCCTCGGGGCCGCGTGGTTGCTGCGCTCGGCGTTCCGGTGGCGGCAGGTGGAACCGCTCTACCGGTGGGGGGTTCGTCCCCTGCTGGGCGCACTCGCCCTATTCTACATCTTCGAGGCCGCACACTTCGCGCATGCCTACGCGGTCAACACCGCCTCGTTTCAGGGACTCACCCCCGACCAGGCCGGCGTGGTCGCCTGGATACGCAAGAACGCCCCTCCAGAGTCGATCGTCGCCTCGCTCTCCCCCGATCTTGCAATTCCGCTCAACATTGAAGACAGGGTTCGCCTCCACCAGTTCTTCGGACAGCAGTACTATCAGACCGTCACCACCCGCGACCTGCTCGACCGCCTGGCCCTCGTGCTCTACCTCTCCGACGCGCGCCGCGCCGACTGCGCCGCCTACCTGGCGTCCGACGGGACGGAACTCGAGCAACTCTACTCCTACTTCTACTTCGGATATGCGTTTACGGGAAGCACTGAGTTCCGGAGCGCCCCCCCCTCGCACGGGGTCACGGCCCTGCAGGATGCGCTGACCAGGGTCAGACGCGACCCCGCACGATACCTCGGGCGATACGCAATCAATTATCTTGTCAAAGGAAGTCGCGCCCTCAAGGAGCGCATCTTCCCGGGCTACAACCATCGGTGCCTGGTCCCCCTCGCAACCATCGGAGAATACACGATCTTCCGTGTGCGAAAGCATCCAGCGAGTGTGGCGGAGACGGGGTCGCAGAGCGCGTCCCCCGCGAGCGCGCGTCCGTCGGCGCAAGCGGGAAAGGGGACGCCGACGGGGTCGCAAAGCGCGTCCCCCGCCGCAAGCGCGCGTCCGCGCTGAAGGACGACTGCGCGCGGGTCCGCGCCCGACCGACAGACCGACTGGGGCGCCGACCATCGCCAACAGGAACCCCGTCGCTACGCGCGGGACTCAGCGGAAACTTCGTGCTCGGCCGGCGTAACGCGCTCGGCAACCGACCCGACCTCATCGACGGCAAGCGCCTCCGCCACCTGATCGCGGTGGGTCGCGGCATTCTTGAGCACCTTCTGCCAGTTGTGGTTCCACGAACGATAGGCCCAGTCCGGGCACTCACGACACAGCGGAATCTCGCGACCTCGGCGGCTCGTATGCATCTTGCGCCACCACTCGAACATCGGTCCGCGCCAGATTTCAGAGATGGTCTTTTCGCGAACGCTCCCGAAGTTGGTGCGGCCGGAGATGTCGTAGCCGCAGACCTCGATCTTGCCGCGTGAATCCACATTCAGGCGATGGAACGGAAACGGACAGGGGTCGCCCCCCATCTTGTCAAGATACGGAGACTCGTCGGCTGAATGGAGATGGTCGAGGTTGGTGTTCGTACCCCACGTCAGGTACTTGCGACGAATGACCTCGTCCACGCCGACGTCGAGCCAGAAGCGCGCCACGTCGTCAATTGTCCCCCCCAGAAGGTCCTGGTTGATGACGCTGACCACAATCGTCGTGGACGCGGAAGTCTGGTTTCGACGCGTCACCATGTAGCGAACGCTCTCCA
>JAJXVI010000278.1 GCA_021782195.1 bacterium
GATGCGGGCAGGGTCTACTGCGGGGTCACCACGTACTTCTGTTGCGGGTAGAGCCCCTGGATGGTAAAACCACCATTCTTGGAACGCACCACATCAAAGTCCTGGAAGCGATAGTCACCCTTGACGTGAAAACCGTCTGGTGTGGGAGTGATTTCGAAACACTGCTCTGGAACACTGCCCGTGACGGTAATCTTGTCGGGCGCATAGTGAATCTTTGCGTTGTAGTTGTCAACGGGATTCCCGACCGTGACGTCATCGCCATTCGCCGTGATGTTGAACTGCTGGGACGGGAACTTCCCGCTTGTCGTGATGGAAGCGCCGTTTTCGGTCACGGAACTTGAGTAGTTCGCGTCAAGGCCGTGGATCTCGGTGGTCGAGCCGTTGCGCTGCATGTCGTATGACTGCCAGCCGTAGTACCCGTCGACACGGGTCTCGTCTCCCTGACGCGTGACCTTGAAGTCACGCTGCGGGAACGTGCCATCGGCCAGGTGACCCGTCATCTCAAAGGTGCCGTCCTTGCCCTGGCCGGCCACGATGAGCGATTCGCCGTCGATGCCGAAGCCGATGCCGTCAGCGATCTCCAACGCAACCGGAGAAGGTCGATAGACCGGCGAGGGAACACGCGGGTTCAGGCTACCGGTCGGCGCACCGACAATGACTCGCGGATGCCAGTTGGATGCCGGGTTGAGCTGACTCATCATTTCCTCCATACGACGGGAAAGGTTCCCACCTCTGATAGCTTCATTATGACAGGAGCGGGCGTCGGTTTTGTTACGCCTCTGTGAACTTCCGGCAAAACCAGGCGTCCTGCGCCGCCAGCACGGAACGGGAGACGGTCGGACCACCGTCAGACCTGGTAGAGCCGGACGTTGAGGGCACCGTCAGCGACCTCCAGCACGGCGAAGGAGCAACGCAACTCGCGGCGTCGCTCGGTGGGGGAACCTGGGTTCACAACCATGATTCCATCCAGCACGCGCACGGACGGGATATGGCTGTGGCCAAACACGATGCAGTCGAACGCGGCGTCGGTGCGAGCGTTCAGGCATCCCGTCGAGGGACGGCCGGGTGGCGGAGAAAGTCGGTCCGCGGGAAGCGCGGGCGGAACCTGTCATCACCTGCTCGCAACCCAGGAAATCGGGCCTGAGTCCGACGAATCCAGGTAGGGGACGGCGAATCGGCCCCGCCACTGGACCCGCAACCGACCGGACGCTCGCGGGGGAGGCCGACATGACACGCGCCCACGGCGCCGCAATACGGCATCGGAAAGGCCACGCGAAACGCAGAGTGAGGGAAAGCGCCCGTTCATGAGCCTGAGCATCGCCGCAAACCAGTCCGAACCCGCAACGTCGGCTTCCAGGAGCAACCTCGACAGGTGGCGGCCGATTGCGCTGGGGGGGATCCTCGCGATCGTCACGGTCGCAGCATACTGGCACGTACTCAGTTGCGGTTTCGTGTGGGACGATCTGCGATACATTGTCCGCAATCCGCACATGACCGACCCCCGCGGGCCCTGGTTCTTCTGGACGAACTTTCACTTCTCCCCGCAAAATCCGGACTACTATCCGATCACCTGGTCGCTGTTCTGGGCCGAAGCCTCCCTGGCAGGCATGAATCCGCTGGTGTTCCACGCGGTGAACCTCTTTCTGCACGTCCTTGGAGCACTGCTGGTCTGGAGGGTACTTGAAAAACTCGAGGTGCCGGGCGCGTGGACCGCCGCGCTGCTCTTTTCGGTGCACCCGGTCGGAGTTGCTTCGGTGGCGTGGATCATCGAAGGCAAGAATACCCTGTCGCTCTGTCTGTATGCAGTCACTGTATACTTCTATCTCAACGCAACTGACCAGGCAACGCCGCTCTTGAATGTTCCGCAGACAACGGATTCCGATTCACCTCGACGCGCGCGTTACGGCGCCCGGTGGTACTGGCTCTCCGTGACGTGCTTCCTGCTGGCTCTGCTCTGCAAGACTTCTGGAATTCTCCTGCCGTTCGCGTTGCTCGCGTTCACGTGGTGGCGTCAAAAGCGCGTAACTGGCGCCGACGTCGTGCGGATTCTGCCGTTCTTCTCGATTGCAGCCACCCTGGGTGTGCTCACCCTGCTCTTCCAGGCACCGCAGTCGAGCGTGGAAGTGCGTCTCGCGCACAGTCCGACGGGAGTCTTCGCACACCTGCTCCTGGCAGGATGGGCAACCTGCTTCTACCTGGGCAAGGGCCTCCTCCCCCTGCACCTCTCCATCCTCTACCCCCGCTGGACGCCCGACCCGGCGCGCCCGTCAGCCTGGGTCCCACTTCTTGCACTCGCTGCGAGCCTGGCGACGTGCGCACGGTTTCGCGCAACGTGGGGACGACCCGTGTTGCTCGCGGCAGGCTGGTTCGGTCTGATGATCCTGCCGGTGCTCGGCTTCTTCTCGATGAGTTTCGCGCAGTTCTCTCAAGTTGCCGATCATCTGGCCTATCTCGCGCTCATCGGGGAGGTTGCACTGCTCGCAGCACTGCTTGAGCGGCTGGGACGATTCCCCTCACCCTCTGGCAATCTTCTCAAAACCGTCGCGACAGCAGCAGTCGTCGTGACGTTCTGCACGCTGACGGCGCAACAGACGCGAGCCTATGTCAACTCCGAGACATTCTGGCGAACTGCCGCTCGGATGGATCCCCAGAGCAACGTTGCCCACAACAACGTCGGAGTCATCGCCATGCAGCAGGGTCGGCTCAACTCAGCCGTCCAGCAGTTCCGCGCAGCACTCCTGACCGAGCCCGACGACCCGCTGGCAAACCTCAATCTTGGACTGATCCTTTCAGCCACACACCAGGATGCTGCTGCCGAGCGACACTTCCTCGCCACCCTGCGACTTCTCCCCACAGACCTCGCCGCGGAGGAACAACTGGCCCACCTCTACCTCTCCGAGCATCGCGACCACGCGGCGGAAGCCCGCCTTCGCGACGTGATACGCCTTGCCCCAGGGGACACTGCTGCCCGGGTCGGTCTGGCAAACGTGCTCACCGACGAAGCCATCGAGTTGCAGAAAAAACACCACATTGCTGATGCGCGCAACGAGTTCGATGCAGCGGTCCGGGTGGACCCGATCCTGCCCCTCGCGCTCAATGGAGAAGCGTGGATCCTGGCCACGAGTTCAGATCGACGCCTGCGCGACGGATCCCGCGCGGTAGGGTTGGCCACCCGCGCCTGCCAGCTGACACAATGGCGGGACCCCTGGTATCTTGACACCCTGGCTGCGGCGTACGCAGAAGTCGGCGACTTCGCACGCGCAACACGGGTCGAACGACAGGCAATTGGAATGGTTCGTGATAAGGACGAGGCACGCGTGCTGCGCGCGCGACGCGTCTTGTTTACACACCGACGCCCCTACCGGGAGATTTCTCCCTGAGAGAATTCACAGCGAAAGCCACGTGTGTCGCGTGGCCTTTGCGCAACTTGCGAGGTGACGCGCTCACGTGGACACTCGCCTGGTGTAGCAGTGAGGGGATGCGCCCCCCGCGACCATTGCTCTCGTGCCCCGAGACCGGGGGTACGGAACGGGCCGGCAGCTCGTTCGTGAGACAGAGAGCTCAACGTAAATGTGATGTTAAGAAACCCTAAAAGTTCAACTCTATTCAGTCAGGAATAGTCTGCTATACTAGACGAGTAACTGGATAGAAAAGTTCCATCACGCTGCAGGAAGCAATCGGGAGGTAGTTCATGATCAAGCGACTGGCTGCACTGACACTGGCGCTCATGTTGAGTGTTCCAACAAGCGCCTACGCCGGCGCATCTGGCGGAACGCCGGTGCACACGACAACCTACAGTACAACCACCTCGACGTCCACGTCGACGTCCACGTCGAATTCCCAGTCCACCTCGACTTCGTATTCGACCTCTGCATCTTCGAGTTCGTCCACCAGCATCAGCAACACCGTCAATGACGGCAACATCTGGCTGGGTGAGTCGATCAACGGCTTTGCCTACAATACCAGCCATCCAAACTGGTGCGGCGACTACACCTATACGGAGTGGGCCAACTACAGCAGCACGCTCGAACTGCTCCAGCAGGGCGCAACTTCCTACTCCACCTCCGGCAGTTACTGGGCGGCCACGAATCCTGCCGCCGAGTTCGTTGCAGAGGGCGGTCGCGGCCAGGTGCTCTCCACAAGCCCGCCCGTTCTGCAAAATACCTCGTATACTGCCCTGGTCGCGGAGCAGGCAAACGGTACGCAGGTCAGTCAGTCGCAGTCGAAACAGACCACATCGTCTGGCTCCACGCAGGTCACCCAACAGGTCACCCAGCAGGTCACCCAACAGGTCACCAGCAGCGACTCGACCCTCGTGGTCGGCAACGTCGTGCTTGCAACGACCACCAACACGAACACGAACACGAACACGAATACCAACACCAACACCAACACGAACTACAACACGAACTACAACATCAACACGAACACAAATACGAACACGAATACGTCCTACACCCAGTACACGGGGACCGGCGTGTTTGATAGCTATCAGGTCTATGAGACGTGCTGGGTAAGCCCCATCGTGCTCGATCTGTCCAACACTGGCAAGCTGGACGCATCGGGTGGCAACTGGATGCCCCACCACGGAATCAAAGGCAACCACATGGTCGCCTTTGACATCAATGGCAACGGCGTCAAGATGCTGATGGAGTGGGTCGGTCCGAAAGCCGGACTCCTCATCGCACCCCACGCCGATGGAACCGTCGACGGCAGCTGCCTCTTCGGGACGGCCGGTGGCTACAACAACGGCTATCAGAAGCTTT
>JAJXVI010000279.1 GCA_021782195.1 bacterium
GCGCCACCATCTACACCCAGGGCGCCGCCGCCGAGCACCTCTACTACATCCACCACGGCCAGATCCGGCTCTACCAGGTCGGCCTTTGTGAGTGCAACCACACCCGCCGGAATCTGGAGTTGTTCGAGAATCTCCACGTGTTCACGCGTCTGTGGCATGATGCTTTCCACGGCGTCAATCACGAGCAGGACCAGATCGAATCCACCCACGCCGGCGAGCATGTTCTTGAGGAAGCGTTCGTGACCCGGAACGTCGACGATTCCAGCGACGCGTTTTGACGGGAGCACGAGGTGGGCGAAACCCAGATCGATGGAGAGTCCTCGTGCCTTTTCCTCTGGAAGGCGGTCCGTTTCGATGCCCGTCAGGGCCTTGATGAGGGTTGTCTTGCCGTGGTCGACGTGGCCCGCAGTTCCAAGAATGTAGAAGGGGGAATTCATCGGGATGATTCTTTCGCCAGGTTTGCAAAGGCGGCGATCAGATTTTCAGTATCGTCGTCCTGAAGGGTACGAACGTCCAACGCCAGATGCTCGTCCACAGTCCGTACGACCACCGGCTGGCGACCGCCTCTGAGTCTGTCAGCCCAGTGTGAAGGGCTGTCACGGCGAGGAGCGATGTTCACCTGCCAGCTTGCAAGCTCGAGACACGGGAACGATCCTCCTCCTGCGGTCGAGGTTCCGGGATTTGCTGTAACTGACGCGTGTCCATCGAGAACGGCTTCCAGTCTTGACGCCAGCCGGCGCGCGTGGTCTTCAAGGTCGGCGGACGAACGGGTGAGCATTCGCAGTACCGGAATATCCAGGGGAATGCGCGCCGGGTCAAGGTATACCGCAAGGGTGGCTTCGAGTGCGGCGAGGTCCAACTTGCCGCACCGCAGTGCGCGAGCCAGCGGATTTGCCGCGCAGCGGGCTACGGCGTCCCGCCTTCCAGCGATGATTCCGGCCTGTGGCCCGCCCAGCAGTTTGTCGGCTGAAAAGCAGACCAGGTCGAACCCGTCGCGTATGCAGGCCGGCACGGTGGGCTCTTCCGGCAATCCCCACTTTTGGAGGTCGACCAGCAGCCCTGATCCCAGGTCCATGACGGTCGGAACTCCCCTGCTCCGGCCGATGGCGACAAGTTCTTTTCCGGAGACTTCTCGAGTAAACCCGACGATGCGATAGTTGCTCGGATGGCTCTTCAACAGCAGTGCGGTGCGATCGGTGATGGAACGCTCGAAATCGTTCGGGTAGACGCGATTGGTTGCGCCGACCTCGCGCAGGGTCGCGCCACTCTTTTCGAGCACCTCGGGCAGCCGAAAACTGCCGCCGATTTCAATCAGCTCGGAACGAGCCACCACGACCTCGCGCCCTCTGGCAAATGTGTCAAGGATGAGGAGCACGGCCGCGGCATTGTTGTTGACGATGCAGGCGGATTCCGCGCCTGAGAGTTGGGCCAGAGGGGGCAGGGCGGCAGACCCCCTCTGACCTCGCGCGCCACTTTCGAGGTCGAATTCCAGGTTCGTGTACGCTCCTGCCACACGCTTGATTGCCTCGATTGCATCGGAGCAGAGCAGGCTGCGGCCGAGGTTCGTGTGCAGAACGACGCCAGTCGCATTGATGACGTGGCGCATGCGGTGGAGGGGGGCGTGCGCGAGGGACCGGGTTGCTTCCGCAACGATGGACGCAGTCAGTCGGGAGGCGTCCGTCTCGTCGGATTTCTGTGCGCTGAGGCGTTGACGTGCCGAAGACACTGCGGCCCGCAGTGCGCGAAGCACGACGGGCCGCGGGTGCTGGTTCAGAAGGGGGACGACGCGGGCGTCTCCCAGAAGGCGATCAATGGACGGGAGATCGCGCAACCGGTGACGTTCCCGCGACACGCTAGCGCACGACCGTTCCCATCGAGCGGTCAATGCGCACGCTGAAGGCACTCTGACCGCTTGCCTGCAGCGCGCGGGCCTGTTCATAGGCTGCGTGCTGGCCGTGGAATGTGCCGACGACGACTCGGTAGGCGACGACACCGCTCTTCCATCCTTTGAAGATCTCCGCGCCGAAGTGCTGGCGTCGCATTCTTCCTACGAGTGCCCTTGCAGTCTGGAGATTCGTGAACAGCCCGACCTGGATGCTCCACTTGTCCTGGTCAGGGAGCGTGGGCTGGAGAGAGGGGATCAGGCGCATGGCGTAGGGCCAGACGTGCGGGCGCACGGGAGCTGGCGGCTGGTAGGGGGCGCTGGGAGCCGTGGTCGTGGCAACCGGATGGCGGTAGACGGGGACGTAGGTCGTTGTGCGAGGCCCCGCCGGCTGGATGGTCGGACGCTGGGGCACGACCACAACCGGTGCGGGTTGGGAGGATACCACCACGGGCACGGTGTCGGTGTGGGCCGCCGGTCGGGTTGTCGGAGCAGTGGCAGCGTGAACGGGGACCACATGCTGGGCGGGTTGGGTCACGGGCACTGCCGGAGGACGCGCGGGGGGAGGCGTCGGCGATGCAGCCTCTGGTGACGATGAGCCTGAAATGAGTCCACGGGCTGCAAGTTCCGACTGTGCTCGGTCCATGATCTCTTCTGAGACGGGATCGGGACCGGCAACGTCGCGCACGCGATAGACGAAGTCGACGGGGACTCCCTGGTCAAGTTCGACCAGTCCTACGACCAGCAGGTCGGCGGGGTGGACCTTGAGGCGTTGTTCGCAGTAGTCGCGCTCCACTGCCTTGTCGAAATGATATGAATAGATGGGCAGGAGTTTCTGGTTCCAGCCGCGTTGAACGCGCAGTTGCGTCAACTCTCGAATGATCGCGGCTTCGCGTGCCATCATTGCGCGGTCGGATGTGCGGCCGATGACAAGCACTGCGAGGTTCTTTGTGCCGGCCCACGCCGATCCGAACCCGCAGGAAAGTGCCCACAGAGCGATCGCGAGGGTCAGTGCCGGCAGGCGGCAGAAGAAGCTTCGCCGCTCATGACTTCCGGGTTGACGCAGATCTTCCCCTCCCTGACCGGGGCGAGGTGGCGAACTGGCGGGAGAAGGCGTGTTTCCAACACCTTCGTGCCGATATGGCAGCGGCAGGCTCGTTCGCTGACTGGTGACTTTCATCAATGGCTGTTCCCTCCGCGCCGCCGTCTACAGCTTCTGGTCCTGCCCGGCGGCGAAGAATTTCCCTCGATGACGCGTGCTTTCTCGAAGCCCGGCGAATTCCCTTCAATCACCGTGCGTGGTTGAGGCCGAGGCGGAGGCGGGAGAGCGCCGACCGCCGGTCCGACCGGGTGCGTGCTCGTTCTCAATTCTTCTGGCGGTCCTTCATCTCGAGGGTCTTGCTCGCCACGACCAGCGCGCACACGATATAGATTGCGAGTGCGGCAAGGCCACCCACGTGGTTCTGAGGGAGAAGGTGGATGTTCCACAGGTTGGCCGGCATGTCCGTGTTCGGAGGCAGCACCGCCGTCCACGATCCGAGCACGTTGCAGGCGTGCGAGAGCATGCCAAATCCCCACTTCAACACGGTGAACGAGGGCAGCACATCTCCCACTGGCGCGAGGATTCCGGACAGCACGATCTGTCCCAGTACGACCGGCACGAGCACACTGACCGCTACGTTCTGACTCGGAGCGGCCGCCGAGATGCTCAGTCCGATCGCAACTCCCGTGAGGTCTACGAGAAACAACGCCAGAAAGGCGCTGACCCAGAAGTTGTCTGTGTCGGGAGGGGTCAGGTAGGAAAATACGATGCCGACGAGGAGCGCGGTCTGTATTGCGGAGAGGCCTGCGAGTACCGTGAACTTCGACATCAAGTACGGTACGAGTCGCAGATTGACGCCCCTTTCTCGCTTGTAGATCGCGGATTCCTTGATGACCTCTCGGAAGGAACTGAAGATTCCACAGAACATCGAGCTCAGGGGAAGTAGGAACAGGACGATCTTGAGCAGTCCAAAGTGATCGGGCGAGGGGTGGACGAGCATGTCGCTCTTGCCGAGCACAAGCACGAGGAGGATGGCTGCAAGAACGGGGGCCGTGGCGAGCAGCATGTACAGGTTGGTGCGGTCGCGGCGAATGATTTCCAGGTAGCGCTGGGTCAGCACCTGGAACTGGCGTTGTGCCGCACCGTGACCGGCGGGCTTACTGATCGAGCCTTGCAGTGCCGCGGCCGGATTCGCGGCGGCCTGCTGCATGAGCGCCGTAACCTCATTGAGCCGACTGACCACAAAACGCTGATAGTACGGGCTTCGCTGGAACTCAGTTTCATAGTGCGCCGCGTACTGTTCCGCGGTCTGTTCATTTGCAAACTTGAGGTAGATGTCTGCAAAGTTCTGGGCCCCGAAGAAGTCGAGGGCTTCCTTCGGGGGGCCGAAATAGATAAGGCGCCCCCCTTCGGCCACGAAAGCAATTTTGTCGCAGAGCATGATGTTGGCCGGCGCATGCGTGATGATGATGAGCGTGTGTCCCTGGTCGGCAAGCTGTCGAAACAGGCGCATCATGTCGGCTTCCATCCCAGGGTCAAGTCCGGACGTGGGCTCGTCGAGGTAGAACAGGCGCGGTTTGGTGAGGAGTTCCACGCCAATACTCACGCGTTTGCGTTGTCCTCCGGAAAGGCGGCTGATTTCGACGTCGCGCCGTTCCACGAGTTGAAGGTCGTGCAGGACCTCCTGGATCCGCCCTTCCCTCTCACTCGCGCTGACGTCCTCGGGCATACGCAGAAGGGCAGCGTAATGCAGGGCCTGATAGGTGGTCAGTTCAGGGTGGATGATGTCGTCCTGGGGAACGTATCCCAGGGTGCTTCGAAAGGCTTGAAGGTTCGCG
>JAJXVI010000280.1 GCA_021782195.1 bacterium
GATTCCGCCGCGGGAGTAGGTGGAGATGACGGAAAGAAACATGAGAAAGCAGAGGGCGAGCGTGAGTCGACGCTCCAACCGTGAAATGCGCGGGTCGCAGACAACCCAGAGAAGCAGCACCGGCATCAGCAGGTTCAGGTAAGGGGACACGTTGTTCGGATGATCAAAGAGGCCGGGGCAGCGGAAGCGGTGGAGCAGAAATTTCTGTTCAAGGCACACGTAGCTTTCAACGAGCCCGGCAACCTGCATTCCGCGGCGTATGGCATCGAGGGGGACCAGTCCGGTGGCTACGCAGTTGGTGATACACCAGAAGAGCATGCACGTGAGTATCATCTTGAACAGGGTGAACATGCACAGAACGGGAAACGGAGCCATTGCCGTCGAGATGGCGGCTTCTCCAAAGAAGATCGCGCACAGCCAGAAGTTATAGGGGAACCAGACGATCTTGTCGCGTCGCGTGACGATCAGGATGATGTTGAGCGTGAGGGCCATCAGGTCAATGAAGGTGATCTCGAAACCACGATCCGGACCTGGGTACATCTGAAGCGACCAGAAGTTGATACGGCCAATGTTCTGGGTACACGTGGCGGCCAGGAGCAGGACCACGATGCCGTAGCGTGCTCGGGGAATTGTGATGCCAAGCGCTGTCAGGCAAGGTACGACAAAGACAAGTGTGGAGAAGAAGATCAGGTACTTCATTATCGATGTCACGTCCATTCGGGACGGATGGCCGAGGGTTCCTCTTCGGGGGGGTTGTCGCAGGAAGAGCAGGGGAGGAGTCGAAACTGCCGGGCATGACAGATGCGCCTCCTCCGACCATCGAGACGATTATCGTTGTTCCGTGTTATAACGAGGAGAAGAGGTTGCCGTGGCAGGATTTCGTGGCCTATGCGGCCTCCCACCCGAAGGTGGGATTCCTGTTCGTCGACGACGGTAGTCGCGATCGCACCGTTGAATTGCTGGAACGTCTTTATCACGAAAATCCCCTGCAGCTTCGCTTTCTTCGTCGTGAACGCAATGGGGGCAAGGCAGAGGCTGTTCGGAGCGGCATACTGGCTGCAATCGAGTCCGGTTCCACGCGCGTGGGTTTTTGGGACGCCGACCTCTCGACGCCGCTCGACGAGGTGGATCAGTTGACCGCGGTCCTGGGAAGCGGGACCCTCCTGATGGTCATCGGTTCACGGGTCAAACTGCTCGGCAAGCACATTCGGCGCAAGATGATGCGTCACTATCTGGGCCGCATCTTTGCGACGTGCGCCTCTGTCGTGCTGGGAATTCCGCTACGACACGCAGTGCGGAGCCAAGCTCTTTTGTGTCTGCCCGGAACTGGGTCAGGTCTTCTCGCTCCCGTTCGTGAGCCGCTGGGTTTTTGACGTGGAGATCATTGCGCGCTACCAGGTGGTGCGTTTTCCCCGCAACCGTGCTGCAATTCGACACTTCATCGCCGAAAAGCCGCTCGATCGCTGGGACGACGTCGGAGGTTCCAAAGTCCGGCCCGTGGACTTCGTCAAGGCATTCTTTGAGCTCGTGCTCATCTGGATTCGCTATGCGTTGCGGGAAAGCGTTGCTCGACGCGAACTTCTCGCTTCCGGGGCAGAGGGGCGAGGTCACCGATGAGCATTCAGCCGACCTCTTCGAGTACTCGCCTCGAAACCGCCTCGAGCCCGCCGGACGCCCTCGGGCCGTGGCGGCAGATCCTCGTCCTGCTCGTCCTGGCCACGCTGGTTCGCGTTCCATATCTCTGGGACACGCGTGCGCTTGACGGGGACGGTCTCTCCTACTGCGTGATTGCCCGCGCGCTTGCCACCGGAAGATATCACGGTATTGATCCCTTCTGGATGAGCCTGTTCAGTTTCTGGCAGGCGCCTTTTCAGATGTTCACGCACCATGCCATCCTGGCTGCCATCATGTCTACCCTGCTTCCCTCGGTGCTCATTGTCATTCCCGTGGTGTTTCTGTCGCGGGCTCTGTTCGACGTGCGCGTCGCGTGGCTCGCCGGCGTGGCCTGCTGTTTGCATCCGATGCTCGTGGAGTACGGTTGCAACGGAATGCAGGAGTCCTCGTACATCCTGCTCTACACGCTCGCGACCTGGGGCTTGACCTGGGCGCTGTGGCGCGATGACCTGGCGGCTGCGTTTCTGGCAGGGCTTGCTTTTGGTGGGTTCGTGGGGGTGCGCAACGAAGCGCTGGCTGCCTTTCTCGTAACGCTTCCCCTGCTCTTCGTGGGCGCCCGCGCCTCGAAGGTGGCTCTGGGCCGAAAGGCCGCGCAGGCGTTCCTGATGGTGCTCGGATTCGCGATTGTGCTGGGCGCGTACATCGGGGGCAGTCTGGCAACCACAGGCCATGCGTGTTTCTTCCAGAAGGCCTCGAACCTCTCCAAGAAGTCGGCGGACTGGCTTGACAAGAGCGCTTCTGCCAGGGAGTTCTACGGTGCACACGGAAAACTGCACGGTGGCGGGCCTGGCGAGAAGATGACGCTGCTCGACAAGGTGGAGACGTTGGCGTATCGCTGGCCGCTCAACCTTCGTGTGGAACTGTACCGTTTTTCAATCGTCATCGCTCCGTGTTTCTTGTTTCTGCTCCCGCTGTTTCGACGTGGCTGGCTCCCGCCGGGGACGCGCCTGGAGCAGACCCTTCCGCTCGCGTTCCAGATTGCTTTCCCGCTGCTCTTCTACCCCGTGGTGCAGGTGGAAGCACGATACTTCCTGCCGGCGCTCGTGCCGCTGCTTATCTTCGGGGCAGCGGCCTTTCTTGCGCTGTTTGACGCATTGTCCGATCCGATGCGCCGGAAGGGGCTTGTCGGAGTGACCGCCTTCGCATTTGTCGGTTTGACGTGCGCCTATCTGACGTATCGAGCCATTCACGTCGGTGGATCCGTGGCGGACGACCGGAAGATGGCGAAGTGGATGGCGGTTCACGTGCCCCCGCAAGACTGTGTTCTCTACGGTGTCTACGGGGCGGGAAAAGTAGCGTGCTTTTTGAGCCATCGTCAGACCTATCCGGGTCTATGGACCGACAACCTGGCGGCCTTCCAGCCGTTTGCCCGCGCGCACGGGGCGCAGTGGGTGTTGTTGTACGAACAGACCCTCCGCCAGATTGACCCCGCCGTTCTTCCGGCACTGGATCACGGCTTGCCAGGCTTTGAACTGGCCTACCAGATGCGAGATTTCGAAAACGAGCGGATTCAACTCTATCACCTGATTGATGCCGCTCCCGGCGCTTCCGCTCCTGCTTCCGGCGCTTCCGCTCCTGCTCCCGGCGCTTCCGCTCCTGCTCCCGGCGCTTCCGCTCCTGCTCCCGGCGCTTCCGCTCCTGCTCCCGGTGCTTCCGCTCCTGCTCCCGGTGCTTCCTCGCCGGCTCCCACGGCCTCTCCTTGAGCGCCGGTCGGAGGGGACGGGGCCCTTCCTGATTTTGTGCGCCGAGCCAGGCAGGAGTGTGTCACGAGCTCAGGCAAACCATTCTGACGCGCCCATCTCACGTGCGAGGAGCAGTACGGATGCCTCTTGGCCCCTCGGTGGATTCCGGCCCTGGCTCGTCGGAAATGACATCCCGTAGATTGACTGGCCCGCTGCGCGCGTGGTTGGTGGGGATCGGTTTGACTGTACTGGCCTCTCTTCCCTACCTCTTCGGTCTGTGGAAGACCCCCCACGGAGAATACTACCTGGGTTTCATCGAGAACAGTTCCGATCAGAACACCTACTTGATGTGGATGAGGCAGGTGGCGGACGGGCGCGTCCTGTTGAAGAACCTCTACACCTCCATCCCTCACCACGGGGCCATGTTCAACCTGTATTTTTACGTTTTCAGCCTGCCCGCGTATCTGGGCCTGAGCGTGGGGGCCTGCTACCAGATCGCACGCGTGTTTGCGGGGATCGCGGTGTTCCTGGCGACGTGGTACTTCTCGTGCACGTTCTTCGAACGTGAGGACCAGCGATGGATTGGATTTGTCGCGGCGACGTTTGCTGGAGGTTTCGGCTGGGCCGTGGCGATCTTGAGCCGCCTCACGGCGCCGGCGGGGATGCATATCACCGCCAATGCACTGATGCACCGTCCGATCGACGTGTGGATGCCGGAGTCGTTTCCATGGTATGCGGCCCTGATGCTTCCTCTGCACGCCATGGGGATCGCGCTGCTTCTCGTGACCATGCGCTGGTACATCCTGGGACTGCTGGAGGACCGTCTCGCCCTGTCGGCGGCCGCCGGCGCCTCGCTGTTTCTACTCAGTTTTGTTCACCCGTTCGACGTGATTGCGGCGTATTCGGTGTCCGGTCTCGCGGTGCTGATGCTTTCTCTGCGTGAGCGACGTTTTCGCATGTCGCGCTGGCGGCACTGGTTCCTGACGGGAGCGATGGGCGCGCCCACGCTGGCCTTCAACGACGTGATTCTGCATACGAATCCGGGGATGAACGCATGGCTCGTGCAGAACGTCGAGGTCTCCCCGTCGCCGCTGATGTACGTGCTGGGCTTCGGGATCCCGCTTGTGCTGGCCGTCTGCTGGCTCGTGCCATTCTTGCGAAGCCCGGACCGCTGGTCGTCTCCCTGGCTCCTGATTGCCGCCTGGCTCCTGGTTGCACCTTTGATGCTGTACAGTCCGATCTCGTTCCAGCGTCGGCTGGCCGGTGCGCTCGGTGTTCCCGTGGCGCTGGCAATGGTGGCGTTTCTCTGGGACAGGTTTGGAGAGGCGAAGGTAAGGAGAACGGGTGTCATCTGGGCGATTGTGGGGGTCACCTGCGTTACGAGCATGTTCCACTTTGC
>JAJXVI010000281.1 GCA_021782195.1 bacterium
ATCAACTGGTAGACCCTCGTCGAGAGGCCGACGAATCTCTCGACGCAGGCCACGCGGAAGTGTTGTAGAATACAGCCAGGACGTCAACCCGAATCACGGAACACCGCGAGGCAGCCGTTGCGCGAACGCTGGGATACGACATGTCAGGACATTCTCGTCGAAGCCAAGAGGGCATCGGTCGAGCTTGAAAACCATTTTCTCGGCACCGAACACCTGGCCATGGCCATGCTGGCACGCCCGAAGAGCCGCCTGCGCACCCTCCTGGCAACCGTGGCGGTCGACCCCGACGAGGTCTCGGAACTGCTCGGCGAGGCCATCACGCCCGGTCCCCTGCCGATTGTCGAGGGCGGCTTTCCCCTCACACCACGCGTGCGACGCGTTGTCAGCCTGGCGGACGAGGTGTGCGACGCAACGGGCGCCACACAGATCGAGGAACCCCACCTGCTGGCCGCGACCCTTGCGGCAGGCCGCGGCGTGTTCGTACGCGTGCTCGAAGCATTCGGCCTCGACCCCGAGAAACTGTTTGACGATCTTTCGGTCGACCTGGAAGGGATTCGCGCACCGGCGGCCACCGTGGGCACCGACGTCCGCCGGGTGGCCGACCGCAAGAAGGTCGTGGCCGATCACACGCGTCCCGCGGCGCCTCGTCCGCTTCTCCGTCGCGAGGGCGAGACCGCGACGTTCAGGCAGCCCGTCCCCCCGGCCGCCCCGGCCGCCCCGGAAGTCCCCATCCCGGATCTCCCACAGCCGATGCCGCGCCTGCCCCTCGGCGCGAACCCTGCCCTGCTCGACTGGGGCATCACGCCCTCTCCGCATCGCCTGCAGCCGCCGCTCAGCAAGCCCCGTGCGGTCACGGCCACTCCCGCCGAAGAGTCGCTCCTCGAACGGTTGGGACGCGACCTCACCCGCGAGGCGCGCGAAGGAAAACTCCCGCGCATCATTGCCCGCGACGACGTCATCGACCAGCTTCAACGCGCCCTGTGCCGCGCCAGTCGCAACAACCCGCTGCTTCTTGGCGAGGCTGGCGTGGGCAAGACCGCGGCGGTGGAAGGACTCGCCCAGCGCATCGCCGCAAGCAACGTACCGGCCGCGTTGCGTGACGTACGAATCGTGGAACTTCCGCTGGCCGCGATCACCGCCGATACCCGCTATCGAGGAGAGCTTGAAGAAAAACTGCTCAAACTTGTCACAGAAGTGCGCCAGGACAACGTGGTACTTCTTCTCGACGACATCCACACCCTGAGTGCGGGCGAAGGGCCGCAGACCAACGACGCCGGTGCGGTGCTGCGTCCGTTCCTTGCGCGCGGCGACCTGCGCGTCATCGGCACGACGACCCCGGGGGCCTTCAGCCGCCACATCGAGCGAGACACGGCGCTTGCCCGTTGTTTCCATCCGATCCGCGTCGAAGCGCCGGATGATGAGACCGTGATCGAAATCCTGCGAAGCGTGCGACAGCGTTTCGAGAACTTCCACGAAGTTGTGGTCCCGGATGCCACGCTCGACGCGGTGGTCCGGCTCTCCCACGCCTACCTCAAGCAGCGACAGATGCCGGACGTGGCCATCGATCTGCTCGACGAGGCGTGCGTAAAGGCCGCATCCGGACCGAACCGCGTCGACCTCGGGCAGACTTCCGACGGGTCGATGCGGCGGAGCGGCGAGGTCGGACCCGGGGTCGTCACCGCGGAGGACGTCGCGGAAGTCGTGTCGCAGCGCACGGGGATTCCCGTGGAAACGCTTAGCCACGAGGAACGTGAGCGCATGGCGCGCATGGACCAGACGCTGCGCCACCAGGTGATCGGCCAGGACGACGCAGTGCGACGGGTCAGCGAGCGGATTCGCATGTACAAGGCGGGGTTTCGCGAAGAGCGGCGTCCACTCGGCGTCTTCCTCTTCCTGGGACCGACCGGCGTCGGCAAGACGGAACTCGCACGTGCGATCGCGCGCTTCCTGTTCAACTCGGAAGACCACCTCGTGAGGCTCGACATGTCGGAATTCGCGGAAGGTCACGAGGTGGCGCGCCTCGTCGGTCCCCCGCCCGGCTACGTGGGTTACGGTGAGGAAGGACAGTTGACCGGCGCCCTGCGGCGAGACCCCCACTGCGTGATCCTGCTCGACGAGATCGAGAAGGCTCACCCGAAACTGTTCGACCTCTTTCTTCAGGTCTTTGACGACGGACGCCTCACCGACGGGCGGGGTACCACGGCCGACTTCACCCACGCCATCATCGTGCTCACCAGCAATCTTGGCGCAGACCTGTGGAAAGGGGAAAAGCGCATCGGGTTCCGACAGGCGCCCCTGCGTCGCGGCGACGAGGAGATGGCAAGCGCAGAGGAGGAGGAGCTTCGACGCAAGCGCATCTTCGAGGCCCTGAAGGGAACCTTCCGACTGGAGTTCCTCAATCGCCTTGACGAAGTGATTTTGTTCAACCCGCTCGAGGAGCCGGATATTCGCGCAATTGCCCGTCAGATGGTGGCGAAATGGCAGGCTCGCAGTGCCGAGCAGGGATATCCGTTCGAGGTGGAAGAGGACGTGCTCGACTTCCTGTGCACGCGCGGGCACGACCCAGACCTGGGGGCACGCCCGATGAAACGCGCCATCGAGCAGTACGTGGTCGCCCCGCTGAGTCGCCTCGTGCTGGCGGGGGAGATCGCGTCGGGTCGGGCAATCCGCGCGACGATGCGGGACGGCCGGGTGGTTTTCGACACCTGAGGACGGGGACGGCGCGCGAGCGGAGGGGACGGAGCGCGAGCGGAGGGGACGGAGCGCGAGCGGAGGGGACGGAGCGCGAGCGGAGGGGACGGAGCGCGAGCGGAGCCGACCGCGCGCGAGCGGAGCCGACGGCGCGCGAGCGACCGCGCGGGACCGCAGGAGGAATCGCCGGGATGGCGCGGAAAATGCCAGACGAGTGCCAGTGCGGCCAGGGCAGTTGCGTCTGTGGGCCGTTGACGTCGGCGAACCGACGGACGCGTCCTGGCGGGCGCGGAACGTGCGTGGGAGGCTCCAGTTGATCAGCGCCACCATCGGTCGTTACCACATCCTCCAGGAACTGGGCCGCGGAGGCATGGGGGTTGTCTACAAGGGGCACGACCCCGTACTGCAGCGTCCGGTCGCAATCAAGATTCTGTCGCAACAGCTCGTGGCCAATCCCGAAAGCAAGGACCGCTTCATTCGAGAGGCACAGGCCGCTGCGCGCCTCAATCACCCGAACATCGCGGGCATCTTTGACATCAACGAGCAGGACGGCATCTACTACCTCGTCCTCGAGTTCATTCCTGGCAAGACGCTCGACGCTCTGCTCCGCGAGAAGCGCGGGCCGATGAGCGTGCCCGAAGCGCTCAAGTTCTTCATCCCGGCCGCTCAGGCGCTTGATTACGCCCACCAGCACTCCATCATCCACCGTGACGTCAAGCCGGCCAACATTCTGGTACGTGAGACGGATGAAGTCGTGAAGGTGGCCGACTTCGGAATTGCACGCGTCGAAGCGGAAACCTCGGGGCTTACAAAACCTGGCGACCTTCTCGGTTCACTTTACTACATCGCGCCGGAACAGATTCGCGGCGAGAAGCCCGATCGACGCCTCGACGTCTATTCCCTCGGCATCATGCTCTATGAGATGCTGACCGGCGATCTGCCGTTCAAGGCCGACAACGCGGGCCAGCTCATGCAATTGCACCTTACCCAGCCACCCCGGCCTCCCACGGCGTTCAACCTTCACATCCCCCGTAACGTGGAAGCTGCCATCCTGAAAGCGCTCGCCAAGGACCCGGCCGAGCGTTTCCAGAACGTCGGCGAAATGCTCAAGGCGCTCAAGCAGGAAGAGCAGCCAGAGGAAATGTTCCAGAGCAAGATCTCGCCTGCCGAGGCCGCGCTCCACAACATCCTGGGCAACAACTACTACAAGCAGGGAAAGCTCGACCTCGCGATTCTGGAGTGGCAGAAGGCCACCGTTCTCGACCCGTATAACGCGCTGACGCACAACAACCTGGGTACAGCCTTCGACGGAATCGGAAAACTGAGTGAGGCGGTGGACGAGTACACCCAGGCCGTCAACCTCAACCCGAACAACTTTGTCGCCCACTACAATCTTGGTTCAGCGCACTATCGCAAGACCAACCTCGACGAGTCGATCGAGGAGTACCGCGTGGTGACGGTGCTCAATCCGAAGTTTGCCCCGGCCTACTACAATCTGGGGAACGGGCTCTACAAGCAGGGAAAGCTCGATCAAGCGATTGAGGCCTGGCAGAAGGCGCTCATCTTGAATCCCCAGTTCGCCGAGGTGCTCTACAATCTGGGCAACGCCTACCAGAAAAAAGGTCGCCGAGAAGAAGCGCGGGACTGCTGGAAGAAGGCACTCGAACTCGATCCACAGTTTGCCATTGCGCAGTACAATCTGGCGGCGTCGGCACTCAAGGAGGGTGACAGCGACTCGGCCTACGAAATGTGGAACAAGTCGCTCGAAATCAACCCCGAATTTGCCGAAGCACATTACAACATCGGAAATCTTCACTACGAACGAGGCAACACCGACCTCGCAATTGCTGAGTGGGAAAAAGCGACGCACGCACGCTACGGCTTCTGGCAGGCCCACTACAACCTGGGCAATGCATACTACCAGCGCGAAGGGGTCGATCAAGCCCTCGAGCAGTGGCAGAAAACGGTGCAGTTCAAGGACAACCACTGGCCGGCCCACTGGAATCTTGGGAACACCTACTATTTCGACAAGCAGCAGGTCGACCCGGCA
>JAJXVI010000282.1 GCA_021782195.1 bacterium
GCCTGCGCTCGGGCGATGTCTTCACGTTTGCCGGCATCTGGGAATCGCGCAGTACGGAGACGGAGAGCAACGTCCTCTCGACCGCAATCGTCACTGTCGAAGCAAACGACGTCATTGCCCCCCTCCACAACCGCATGCCGGTCCTTGTACCGCCAGCGCATCGGTCGCTCTGGTTATCGCCCGAAATCAACGACATCGCGCGGGTGCAACCGCTGCTCGTCCCCTCGCCTGGAAGCGACTGGGAACTGTGCGAGGTCTCCGACTACGTCAACAACGTGCGCAACGAGGGTCCTCGGTGCATCGCCTGAACGGCGCAACCCCCGAACCGACACCCCGATATCGACAGTCGGAACGGTTCGAGGGAAACCGGCGGAGGCGACGAGCGACACCGTGCAGACCGCGCCGGTCGGGCTCAACCACGCGTCGACATCACGTATCCCACGCCCGGTTCGGTGGCCACATACCGCGGCGCGGCGCGGTCAAGCTCAATCTTGCGGCGCAGGTTGCCAATGTGCACGCGAAGCGTCATGCGGTCGTCAAGATATTCAGGGCCCCAGACCTCCTGCAGGATGGTCCGCGTGGTGACCACGCAGTCGGCATTGCGCGCCAGCAGCGCCAGGATGTCAAACTCGGTGCGGGTGAGCCTGATCTCCAGGCCTGCGCGGGTAAGGCGACGACGGGCGAGGTCGATTTCCAGGTCGCGAATCTTGAGCACGGGCTCGCTCCCTGCTCGCAGGGCCGTGCGACGCAACAACGCACGCACCCGCGCAAGCAGCTCCCCCGCCACGAACGGCTTGCACAGATAATCGTCAGCTCCCAGGTCAAGCGCCTCGATTTTATCTTTCGAGTCGTCGCGCACCGACAACACGAGTATCGGCGCAGTCAACCACTCTCGCAATGCGCGGCAGACATCAAAACCTCGCTGATCGGGCAAGGTCAGATCAAGAATCACAAGGTCCGGAGGAGAGAGCATTGCGATTTCAAGGGCCTCCTCTCCACTGCTTGCAAAGTCAACCTGGTAGCGGCGCGTGCTCAAGATGCTGCCAAGCGTCTGACGAATCCGAGCATCGTCGTCCACGACGAGCACCCGTGACTGCGGGTTCATTCTTCCTCCTCGAGTGTGTCAGTTGCTCCACGGCAGGCGCTGTTCGGGAGGGTAACCGTGAAGCGGGCGCCGGGGCGTGGATTGCCTGTGACCTCACTGATCGTCTCCGACCATATGCGGCCCCCGTGAAACTCCACGATCTCGCGGGCAATCGCCAGGCCGAGACCGGTTCCGCCGGGCGCAATCGCAGAAAGGCGGCCCCGGTAGAATTTGCCGAAAATCTGGTCAGCTTCCTCAGGGGCCACCCCCGGCCCCTGATCTTCGACGCTGAACACGAGCGCATTGTTCGTCCTGTAGACGCGAATCGTGACCGGCGTATCGTCACCACCGTAGATAAGCGCATTCTCGACAATATGCCCGAGCATGCGTACCCACTGCACGAAGTCGACATAGACCATCGGAGCACCCGTCGCCACGGCAAGCTGCACGCGAGATTGCCAGATGCGGGGAACCTTGTCGATCACGGTGCCGAGGATGTCGTCAACGTCATACCAGTCGAAAGCAGGCATCCAGTTGCCAGATTCGAGACGCGAGAGGTCAAGCAGGTCGCCAATGCTGGCGTTCAGGAGTTCAAGCGCATTGGCCGCAACCTCCAGTTCCGCGTGTACGGTCCCTGGAGTCCACTCCAGGTCGGCCTCCAGCAGATTCGTGACGATCGCCGTGACGATCGCCAGGGGCGTCTTGAGTTCATGGGAGACAGAGGACACCAGGTTTGACTTGAGCCGCTCCGTCTCGTGTACGGCCTCGGCACGCGTTGCAAGCGCTCGGAGGCGGATCCGCGCGAGATGGGTCGCTGCAAGTTGGGCCACCGCGGCGCACAGCCTGCGTTCTCGCCTCCCTGGCCTGGCTCCGGTGATGTTCAGGGTCCCTTCTTCCCGCTCGGTCGCCAGCGTGGTGGTCCAGGTGTCTCCCCGCTGTTCTCCGTAGACGTCCTCGGACGCGCGAGTGGTCGGGACGGAACCGGACGGGTCGGCTGCACGGGGTGGAACGTCTCCCGGTGTCGAGCGTGCCGCTCGTTGAGGCAATGTAGAGGTGGTCGCCAGCACGATCTCGCTACGACCGTCGGGGACGATCCCGGCAAGCGTCGAGATCACCCGACGGCAGACACCTTCCGGCGACTCCTCGGTCGCAAGTTCACGACTCAATCGGTAAAGTATCGAGGCCTCGCGTTCCCGCGCTCCGAGGTCGACCTGACGCTGCTGCGTGCGGGTGGTCTGGATCCCCATGGCCAGTCCGATCAGTTCGAACACGACGAGAGACGTCCAGTCGCGCGGGTCGTCCGAGTGCAAAGAGTAGTAGGCGGGAAAGAAAAAGTACTTGGCCACGAAGAAACCCAGCAACGCGCCCAGCACGCCGGCGCGCACGCCGCCAACAGCGGCAACGCCCACGATAACGGGAAGAATGAGGAGCGCGGTGTCGCCGGGTCCGAGCAGCCCCTTGATAGACAGAAGTGCAAGCGTCGCAAGCCCCATACCGAGGGTCGCCACGACAAAACTCCTGCCCCAGCCCCCGTTAAGCGCCCAGTCGTGCGTGGCGTCAAGAAGTCGCGCTGACTGGCGAACCGGGTGAAACGAGCCTGCTCCCTCGCGGGCCGTGCCGACCTCGTTCAAGCTCACGGGGCCGTGCGCGCCGCGCCAGCCCACGCGTGGGCGACGTTGCCAGTAGCCACGTCGAGACGACGCCAGATTTCATCCATGAACGTGTCGTGGCCCGGCTTCATCAACACTGACCGAAGGCAGCGCACGCTCTCCTGATCCCAGTACTCGGTGGAGGCGCGCTCTACGTTCTCCGCTGAACTGCCGCGCGTCATCATCGCACGAGGAAGCGTCACAAGTGCAAGATGAAGCCCCTCCTCCGCGGCAGCCTCGAAAACCAGTTCCGCGGCGCGAGACGCGACACTGGCGCTTCTCGCGCGTGGCGTGAACACCACGATGTCGAGTTCTGGCTCCAGAGGGGCATCAAAGCGTGAATCCTCGCGCAATCGTCGATACAACGTGCGTGCGGCGTTTCGCGACTTTTCGAGGTCTACCGCAAAGCTTCCGCCCGGCTGCAAGGGCAGCAGCCGTAGCGTGGCCCAGAGGGCGGCTGCCCCCGCCCCCGGACGCGAACACTCAAGGCTGATTTCTCCGAGGTGAAGATCGTTCGACGTGAAGTACGTGTACGGGGACTCGTGCCGATACAGGCGCCCCACGCTCGGATCTTGAAACAGTACACAGCCGCACCCGTATGGCTGGAGTCCGTGTTTGTGCGGGTCGATGACGATCGAGTCCACCGACGGCACGGCGTCGAATGCGACACGCGCCTTGCTCGACAGGGTGCGGATCAGCGTGAAGTAACCGCCGTAAGCCGCGTCGACGTGGATGCGAAACGAACGGTTCTTGCGCAGTTCGACGATGTCGGCCAGCGGGTCTATCGCACCGACGGCCGTGCTCCCGAGCGTTGCCACGACCGTGCCGACGTCCTGCTCGTCGAGCACGCGTTTGAGCGCGTCGAGGTCCATCCGGCCGGAAGCGTCACAGTCCACGCTTTGGAACGGCAGGCCGAGGACCCCGCAGATGCGCTCGTGGGTATAATGGGCCTGCGTCGAAGCGACGACGGTCCGGCCTGGCCCGAGCCTGCCACTGACCCACAGCGCCTCGAGGTTTGCAATCGTACCTCCGCTGCAGAGGTGTCCGAGATGACTTTCCCATCCGAACATTGCCGCCAGCTTTCCGACCGACTCCTTCTCAAGCCGGGAGGTGGCGCGACCTCCGTCGAGCGCGTGGTTGTTCGGGTTGAGCCAGAGCGACAGGGCGTAGGCAAGACGCGCAACTGGATGGGGCGGCTTCAACATCTGACCGGCATACAGAGGATGATGATAAGGGTAGTTGTCTCGCATCTCCACGGCGAGTTCGCAGAGCACTGTGCCCATGGCCTCGAAGTCTGGGATCTGTTCGGCCGGAAACGGATCGGCAAAACCCTCGTCGAGAATGCGCAACGCCTCGGCCAGCAGGGGAAGTGAAGTAGAATCAAGCGACATGGACGCACCTACGGCATCTTGAAGACGCCTTCCTGCGCGAGGCGTGACGAAGGACGAGAGCCGCGATCACCACCGCGCAGGGGAAACCCTCCGGCACGAGGAGTGTGGAACGCTTTCCTGGAACGCTCGTGGAAGGCGTGTGAGTACCTGCCACCACCGTGTGCGGCCTCCGTCCGGCAGTGACGTTTCTCCGCGTATCGGGGAACATGCGAGACCGCGGACCGGTCGCGTTTCGCGCCTGCCCGCGCGGACGTCACGGCACGCGGGTCGACGTGCCCATGTTTATGGAAGGTTGTCTCTCACGGGACGCAAAGCACGTGAAACTTCGTCGGTGGACGCGTCTGTGGGTATGCGTGGTCGGGGTCATGCTGTGTGCGGGACTGCTGGCGGTGCCAGCACGCTCGTCCCCCCTGCTGTCCGCCCCGTCCGCGCCTCCCGCCTCTCCTCGCGCCTCCTCGCAGGACCGGACGCCGCACGAGCTCCCCTCCCCCGTCCCCTCGCCGTCCCCGGCGGCGGCGTCGGAAGTGCCGTCCCCGGCACCTTCAGGTGAGTCGCTCCCTTCCCCGGCGCCTTCGCAGCCGCCGTCCGCGCCTGGAGCGGAGCAAGACGC